>CBDUUO010000057.1:0-11749 GCA_965370395.1 uncultured bacterium | reverse complement strand
ATGGTATTTTCGAGATAGCTTTTAGAATGATGTTTGAGGGACAGCTATTTTTTTGAACGGGGCTGGTAACTGCAAAGGGGTTCTTCTGTCATAAAATCACCGGTGGCCTCGTAAGCCCGCGCCCGGCAACCCCCGCAGACCCGTTTAAATTCACAGGGCCCGCACTTTCCCTTCAGCTTGTCGTAATTGCGCAACTCCGAAAATATATCTGAACGGTTCCAAATTTCGGCAAAAGTCGATTGCCGAATATCACCGCAGTTTAAATCCAGATAGCCGCACGGTTGCACGATGCCCCGGTGGGATATGAAACAGAAGCCGATACCGCCCAAACAACCGCGGGTGACCGCATCGAGTCCGTGGGTTTTGAAGGTAACGGATATGCCGTCTTTTTTGGCCCGCTGCCTGAGGATGCGGTAATAGTGGGGTGCGCAGGTTGCTTTCAACTGCAATGGCGTTTTTTCCCTCTGGTCATAGAACCAGTTAAGGGTACTTTCATATTCGGCCGCATCAATTTCCTGATCGACAATATATTTGCCGCGTCCGGTGGGTACCAGAAGAAAGATATGATGGGCCACTGCACCCAGATCGACAGCCAATTCCTGTATTTTGGGGATTTGATCCAGATTGGTTTTGGTGATGGTTGTGTTGATCTGAAATTCCATACCGACTCTTTTAATCAAATCGATGCCCCGCAGTGTGCCCTCAAAAGCCCCCTGCACCTGTCGAAAGCGGTCGTGGGTTTCAGGGCTCGAACCGTCGAGGCTGACGCTGATGCGCTGAATACCGGCATCGACGAGCTGCTGGGCCACGGTTTCGGTAATGAGGGTGCCGTTTAAAGCCATGACCATGCGCATGCCAAGGTCCGTCCCATAGCGGGCAATATCGAATATATCTGAGCGCAGCAGGGGTTCGCCGCCGGTGAGAATGATAATCGGCTTGCAAACTTCTGCAATTTGATCCAAAAGGCGCAACGCTTCCGGGGTGCTCAGCTCACCTTCATGAGGCCCCATGGTTGCCGAAGCCCGGCAATGCACGCAGGCCAGATTGCAATTGCGTGTGGTCTCCCAGGCAACCAGGCGCAGTTCGTTTTTTATATTTTGGGTGTGGGAATGAGGATGCTTTGCGTTCATGTTATGTTGTGAAGTCCTTATAATTTTTTTAATTCGAATATCGAATAATGAATTTCCAACGGCAGAAGTAGGGTCGGCCACCGGGCCGATACCAAGGCAAGCGGGCACGGTGGCCCGCACTACTCTAATCTGTGAGTTCCCGGGCCGCCTCTATGGCAAAATAGGTGAGAATCATGTCGGCCCCGGCGCGTTTGATGGCAGTGAGCGTTTCCAGCATCACTTTTTTACCGTCGATCCAGCCCATTTTCTCGGCTGCTTTTATCATCGAAAATTCGCCGCTGACATTATAGGCAGCCACCGGCAGGTCGATTTCTTCACGCACCCGGCAGATGATATCCAGATAGGCCAGGGCCGGTTTAACCATGATGATATCGGCCCCTTCTTCAATGTCCATCGAAACTTCGCGGATGGCCTCCAGGGCATTTGCCGGATCCATTTGATAGGTTCGCCGATCGCCAAACTGAGGGGCCGAGTCTGCGGCACTGCGAAACGGTCCGTAATACGCCGAGCAGTATTTGGCCGCATAGGACATGATCGGCACCTGACTCAAGTTGTTTTCATCGAGGATATCCCGGATTTCGGCGACGCGGCCGTCCATCATGTCCGAGGGGGCCACCATGTCGGCGCCGGCTTTGGCATGGGAAAGGGCCGTGCGGGCCAAAAGATCCAGGGTGGCATCGTTGTCAATTGTTTGTCCCTCCACGACACCGCAATGGCCGTGGTCGGTATACTGGCACAGACACACATCAGTGATGACAACCAGATCCGGCAGTTTGTCTTTTAAGGCCCGGGTTGCTTTCTGGACAATCCCGTCATCGGCGTAAGCGCGGGTTCCCAGGGGGTCTTTGGCTTTCGGTATCCCAAACAGCATCACGGCCGGAATGCCAAGATCCACAGCGGAAGCGGCTGTTTTTATCAAATGGTCGACCGATAATTGAAAGTGTCCGGGCATGGACGGAATCGGATTTTGCACATCGCTGCCGTTAATCGCAAACAGCGGTAAAATAAAATCATCGACAGACAGGTGGGTTTCACGGATCATGCGGCGGAAGCCTTCGTTTTGCCGCAGTCGTCTGGGCCTGTAATCCGGAAATAACATTTAGTCTCCTTTTGTGTTTTATTCTGCACCAAACAAAGAAGTGACTAAAGTTACGGAGTCGCTACACTCCATCTTTTATTATAAAAATGATAGAATTCCTCAACTTTAGTCACTTTAGATCACTTTTAACTTTAGCGCACTTGCGTTTGTGAGCAAATTTAAACGATGAACCTCTTAGCTATCGATGAATAAATGCGGAATCTTAACACCACTCCTACGAAATTTCTTCATCCGTTAAGTAACATGCCGGATCCGGGGCCCATAAATCTCCGGTGGTGGCTTCGGCGCGGACTCTGAAATTACCGGCGCAAATATCCAGCCAGCGGCAGGTGGCACATCGGCCTTTAACATACTTTTTTTTCTCTTTGAGTTTTTGCAGCAGCGGATTTGATAGGTCGGCCCAGATCTCGGAAAACGGCCGCTGCCGCACGTTGCCGAGACTGCAGTGGCGCCAGAATTGATCCGGATGAACCTCACCATCCCAGCTGACACAGCCGATACCCCGTCCGGAGTTGTTGCCTTCATTCCACTGCAGCAGTTCCAATACCTCGTTGGCCCGTTCCGGGTCTTCTTTGCGCAGCCTTAAATAAAGGTAGGGCCCATCGGCATGGTTATCGACTGTCAAAACTTCTTTGGGCTTGCCGATGTCATGCAGCCGTTTGGTTTCATCGATTATCAGGTCCACAGCCGAGCGGGTACCCTCATGGGTTAAATCTTCTTTGACCAGATCCGTTGCGCGGCCGGCGTAAACCAGATGGTAGAAGCACACCCGGGGGATATCCATTTCTTCGATGAGGTTAAAAATGTGGGGGATCTCATCAACGTTAAATTTATTTATCGTAAAGCGCAGCCCCACTTTTATACCGGCATCCTGGCAATTTTTGATGCCCTGCAGTGCGGACTGAAAGGCACCTTTGATGCCTCTGAAGCGATCATTGATTTCCTGCATGCCGTCCAGACTGATGCCGACATAAGACAGTCCGATGCGTTTCAGATTTCGGGCCATTTTGGCGCGGATCAGGGTGCCATTGGTGGAAATCACCGCCCGCATACCTTTATCGACGGCATATTCTGCCAGTTCAGGGAGGTCTTTGCGCACCAGCGGTTCGCCGCCGGAAAAAAGGATCACCGGCGCACCAAAGCCGGCAAGGTCATCAATCAGTTCTTTGCCCTCTCGGGTGCTCAGTTCGTTGTCGTCGGCCATGTCTTTCGCATGAGCATAGCAGTGCACGCATTTGAGGTTGCAGCGCCGGGTCGCATTCCAAACGACCACCGGGCGCTTATCTTTGGAAAATTGCAACAGGTGCGACGGCAGTTTACCCGAGTGACGCCCGTAACGCAGGGCGTCGGATGGCTCAACGGTCCCGCAGTAAAGTTTGGATATTCCGATCATGTTATCTATACTCGCTTATATTTTAGACAGGATTAACAGGATTATTTGGATTTCTTTTCTTCGCCACTTTCCAGAAGAAAGTGGCGAAACTCAATCCCGCCCTAGCGCCCTAGGGCGGGGGAAAATCTCAACAAAACTAGCTGCCGGAAAGTCAAATTACTCAATAAACTTTAATTTAATGGCAACTATTTTTTCATTCGCCGAAGGCGATTGAAATTTTTGGCTTTCATCCGGAAAGCCAAAATAATATCCAGTAAATCCTGTTAATCCTGTCTAATAAAAAATAGATCAGAAATTTTTCCGCTTTCAACGGGCTCAGCTGCCTCAGGCGGAAGCAGGGAGCGTCATTTGGGGTCCTGGGTTGATGCGGCTCCCAATTCACTTTGGATCAGCTGGCTGATGTATGCTTCCGGATCCAGCAGTGCCTGGCGGTTAATAAAATAGCGGCTGCGTCCGGTCTTTTCACGAGCCAGTTTAAGGCCGTGTTCAAAATCCTTATTCAGCTTTTTAAATAGGTCATCCAGTTGGATCGGGGTTTCAATCAATTGTTCCATGATAAAATCGATCGCATCTTCTTCCAGGACAACGTTAATATCATGATGCTTAAAAAAGTACAGTTCTATCTTCTTAATTTCATCAAAATTGGACTTGATGTGTTTAACCACATTTTCAATATCCATGACGGTTTTGATATAAAACTGGGCCACAATATTCATTCTGGAAGGCGTCATGGTGAGGTTGTATTTTGCCGACAGATGCTTCTTGTTCAATTCCAGGTACTGTATGATCCGCCGCCGCTCCTCCTGGGCCAATTTTTCAAAAACGTCGGCGGTTTTGGCGTCCTTGGGAGAGGAGGCCAGTTCTTGAATAGCTTTTTCCGGGTCCTTTATGAGGTCTGTGGTGGCCGGAAATTTCTTAATTTGCGTGGAAGGCAATTGTTTTTCAAACTCAATAAATGTTTTTTCAACTGCGCTCACCAATCCTCTGGCACCGGTGTTTTCAGCAGCTGCTTGCTGGGCCAGCATTTGCAGGACCTGGTCCTCAAATTTGATTTCGATACCGTAAGCCGCAAAATCCAGTTTCTTGCCGAGAATGATGGGATTGTTGGGGTTCTTTAAGATTTTGTATAAATCGTTTTCGGTTAAATATTCAAATACCGCGCGCACCGGCAGCCGCCCGACGAATTCCGATTCAAACCCAAATTGGATTAAATCTTCGGATTTGGTATGCTTGAAAATGTCAATTTGTTCCTGGGAGCTTTTAATCTTGGCGCCGAAACCAATTTCCTGCCTTGATAGACGCTTTTGAATGATCGGCGTCAGATCCGTGAAGGCCCCACTCATGATAAAAAGAATATTGGCGGTATTCACCGATTGTTTTTCGCGCTTTCCGGTTTTGCGAAATTTTTCGATTTCCTGGATCATGGAGATGGGGTCATGGGGCACCTTGAGATCCACTTCAGTTTCTTCCATGGGTTTCAGCAGCGCACGCTGCACGCCGGTGCGCGATACATCGGCCCCAATGATGTTGCGACTGGAAGCGATTTTATCAATTTCATCGATATAGATAATACCGTATTCTGCCAGATCGATATCATCGTCCGCTTCCCGGACCAGATCCCGCACCAGGTCTTCGACATCTCCGCCCACATAGCCGGTTTCGCTGAATTTAGTGGCATCGCCTTTGACAAACGGCACACCGATTTTATTGGCGATCAGTTTGATAATATAGGTTTTGCCCACGCCGGTCGGCCCGATCATCAGTACGTTGTTTTTAATATGGCCGACTATGGTCGTTGTACCGACATTATCCTGTGCGTCCTGTGCCCGCATAATACGATTGAAGTGCGTGCAAATTTTTGTGGCCAAAATCGCTTTGGCGCTGTCCTGTTTGACAACAAATTGATCCAGGTAGGCGATCAGCTCTTGGGGCTTGAGGTCAAAATTGATTTGTTTTTTGCGTTTGGGCGCTTTGACCTTATCAACGGCGGCTTCCTTGGGCAAAACCATAGGCGTTACGATTTTGACGTTATCACCGAATTTTTCGGATAAAAATTCGCCGATTTCTTTCTCCAGTTCTTTGGGGTCCGGTATCTTTTCGATATTTGAGCTCATAATGTTAAATTATAACCATACCCGTTAACAAATGCAAGAAAGGCAGACCGACTCAGAAATGCGGCACTGCTGATGTCCGGTTTCGCGGCTTTCATGATCCGGACTAAAAGTTGCACTTGCCGGCTTATGGCTGGAAACGACCCGCCTACGCTAAAGCTACGGCGCGGCAAGCATGTGAATTTTTAGTTTTAAATAGCGGGCTGCGATCTTTCAACTTGGGCTTGACACATTGACTTTGATTCTTTATTTTAATTTCTAATAGAATTGGGGGTGGCAGAAATGTCTGAGAGTACACCCATTGAACCTGATCTGGTTAATACCAGCGTAGGGATCGATAAAATTTGATCTGACAAAAGCCGTCCCGATTTGGAACGGTTTTTTGTTTTGGTTCATATTGACGACCTCATGATTGGCAGAACCCGTTGATTAAAAAGGGAGACAGTTATGAAAACAAAAGATATCGCGCGCGCTGTTATTTTGGTGGCAATTGCAGTAGCACTGTCACCGTTCTTCATTCCGGTTGGTATTGCAAAATGCTTTCCGGCACAGCATATGGTGAATGTCCTTGCTGCGGTCTTACTGGGCCCGGCTTACGCAGTTGGTATTGCCTTTTTGGCCGCTATCATTAGAAATATTCTCGGATTGGGGACCCTTTTGGCCTTTCCCGGAGGTATGATCGGTGCTCTTTTGGCCGGATTGGCCTACCACGCTTTCAAGAATATCTATATTGCCGGCCTGGGAGAAGTCATTGGAACCGGGCTGCTAGGGGCCATCGCAAGTGCGTGGTTAGTCGGACCGATATTTATGAATAAATCCATGGCAATGGCCACCTTGATTGTGGCGTTCAGCGTCAGCACCTTGGGCGGTACGATCATCGGAATAATTGCGTTGCACCTTTTGCGAAAGGGAAAAATTTGGCACCCGGAATCCGATTGAGCAATATACGTTATCGTTATCCCGGCAGCGAATGGGTGTTAGATGGCATCGACCTATCCATAAATAAAGGCGAATATACCGTTGTATTTGGAGCCAATGGTTCAGGTAAATCGACCATCGGATATTTGTTAAACGGCTTGGTGCCGCATTTCTTTGGCGGCACTCTCGAGGGCGCCGTTAGCGTGAATGGAATTGATACGCGGGATGCCCGGGTCTGCGAACTCTTCCGCCATGTGGGGCTGGTGTTGCAAAATGCAGACGCACAGCTTTTCAACAGTACCGTTGAAAATGAGATTGCCTTTGGCCTGGAAAGTTTGGGACTGCCCTCCGGTGACATCCAAAAAAGAATCGGCGCGGTCTCGAACATGCTGCATCTTGACCATCTTCTCGCACAAGCGCCTAATAAACTTTCCGGTGGTGAAAAACGTTTGGTGGCTATCGCTTCGGTAATGTGTCTTGATCCGTCGGTATTGCTGCTGGATGAGCCGTTCGCCAATCTCGACTGGAAGGGAGTCCGGCGGCTTAGTCGCCTTCTTCAGCAAATCCATCACAGTGGAAAAACCGTAATTGTAATTGAACAGCGATTGGGAAGCTATTTGCAGGATTGCACCTGCTGTGTAATAGCAGAGCAAGGAAAAATCTTGTTTGAGGGACTCCAGCAGGATGCTCATCAAGTGTTAAAAAACGAGCACCTCATACCAAGCTATCCAATCCGGTCAAAGCGAATTCACTGCAAAGGCAATGACACCATAATGAAAGTACAAGACCTGTCTTTTAACATTGGTGCTCGTCGAATTCTCATTGACGTATCCCTTGACTTCAGACGCGGAGAAACGGTTGCCATTGTTGGCGAAAACGGTTCGGGTAAAACCACCCTGATTAAACACTTTAACGGACTGTTGCGACCAGCCAGGGGAGACGTGATTATCGAGGGTGAAACGATACGGGACAAATCGCCGGCGCAACTGGCTCACATTGTGGGGGTTTGTTTTCAAAATCCCAATGATCAGTTCTTCAAATATAACGTCAAAGACGAAATTTTGACAGGGCCTAAAGCACTTAAGTTAAACGATGAGCAATGGCTTAAAAAGGTTTGCAGTGTCTTAGAGCTTAATGAATTCTTCGGGCGTTCGCCATACAGACTCAGCGAAGGCGAAAAAAAGCGTGTGGCGATTGCATCCATCCTGGCCATGCAACCCGATATTCTGATTCTCGATGAACCCACCATCGGGCAGGATGGTCGATTTAAAGAAGCGCTGTCAAGCCTGTTAGGCGTGTTTGAAGATATGGGTGTAACCATAATTGTTGTCACTCACGATTTTGAATTTGCGCAGGCAGTAGCGGATCGATGGATCGTTTTACACAACGGTCGCGTTGTGGCTGATGGTTCACCCAAAGATTTCCGACATGATCAACAGCTGATCCGAATGGGCGCGTTAGATCCCCTGCGGGAGTATGAAACAGTATTTAATGATTTGAAATTAAACAGAGATGAAGCAACTTGATCCACGAACTAAACTGGCTCTGGGGATAATGGCAATCGCAGCCGTTTTAATCGCCCGTGATCCCTTCACCCTGATCGTTGCAACTTGCATTGTATTGATCGGTGTGCCTGTGATGGGTTTGTGGAAAAAGGTAGTCCGTTCTTTTCCCCTGATATGGCCCATGCTCGCAATGGTGTTTATCATCGGCTGGCTTTTCTTCGATTGGCAGGTCGCATCACTTCTCGTCATCCGGCTTTTTGCGCTGCTGACCGTTTCAGTTATTTTTTTTCGATTAATCAGCCCCGAGGAAGCCGGAGACGCCCTGCAAAAGTTTGGTGTTCCGTTTGAATTCGCTTTTATTTTGACTGCTGCCATGCGCTATGTTCCCTTAATCGGGCAGAAAATTCGCAATATAATCGATGCTCAGAGGGCTCGGGGAATTGATCTAAGGCCAAGGATCAAAAACATCCGTAATTTTATGGCGCTTCTTATGCCCCTGCTGGTGCAATCATTTCTTCTATCCGATGAATTGGCTCTGGCTATGGAATCAAGAGGGTTTGGGTGCAGAGGACGCTCATCGCTCCGAAAATATCGCCTCACTGCCAAAGAGTACGGCATCATGATCGTATCTTTGGCATTACTTGTTACGTTTGCCTGGTGGGAGAGGGGATGAGGATGCTGCAGTCTGAAAAGATATCCATTGAAGAATTTTTGAACCGGTTCACACTGATTATCGGAGAAATCAACAGTGGCAAGACGACAATGACAAGCAATATTCTTGCGACATTTTGCAGAACCATAGGCGGTCAGATAGCCGTCATTGATCTTGCGCCGGAAATCACGCCGCAAGATTTGGCAAGCCAGACTAACCAAAGTCCGGTCGGCGGCAGACTTCAGATTCCGGAATCTAAATCTGTCCGGTACTATCACAAGCGAATTTATCCTCCCCGTCTAAGAGCCGGTGATGAAAAAGAGGCTGAGGCGCTGGCGAAAGAAAATTTGCACACAATAGACCAGTTGCTTGAAAAAGCACTGATGAAAGAGACGGATGCCTTATTTGTCAACGATTGTTCTCTCTATCTGCATGCCGGCAGACCGGACAGACTACTGGGGTGGATCCGCAGTAGCCCTACGGCGGTGGTCAACGGTTATTATGGTAAATCATTTAAAAAAAGCCGAATTTCCATACGAGAGAAAAAAGGGATGGATTTTCTTATGCGTCATTGCGATCGGCTTATTTCGAAAATAGTGCCGGCCTGTGGTTTTGAGCATTGAGCACAGTGCATCGGGTGGCCGATTTACTAATCTGCAAAGCGCGACCCAATACAACTGGAGAAAAACATGAAACGGATATTGACAGTCGCCGGATCTGACTCCGGGGGCGGTGCCGGAATCCAAGCGGATTTGAAAGCCATTACCGTCTTAGGCGGTTATGGGATGAGTGTTATTACGGCGCTCACCGCTCAAAACACAATGGGTGTACAGGGCGTTCATGCCGTTCCGATCGATTTCATTGCTAGGCAGCTGGATTCAGTTCTTTCCGATATAGGTGCCGATGCCGTCAAGACCGGAATGCTGGCCACACCTGAAATAGTCGAAACTGTCGCTGATGGAATAAAGCGATATAACATCAAAATCCTTGTGGTTGATCCGGTCATGGTGGCAAAAAGCGGTGATACGCTTCTTGGCGAGGATGCGCGGGAAACACTGAAGTCAGTGCTTCTACCTCTGGCGACGGTTGTTACACCAAATCTGCCGGAAGCAATGGTTTTGTGTAAATCGTCTGTAGATACCATCGATGAGATGCATGATGCGGCCAGACGTATTTATGATTTAGGACCGCCGTATGTGGTAATCAAAGGGGGACATATGCAAGGCCGGCCAGTGGATCTGCTTTTTGATGGTGAAAACTTTCATACGTTTGATGCCCCCCGGTTAAACCAACGTAACACACATGGCACGGGCTGTACGTTTTCGGCGGCTCTGGCAACGAATTTGGCAAATGGTCTTGCGATAGTTGATGCCGTTGGAAAAGCCAAAGAATTTATTACCCGAGCCATTGCAGCGGGATTGGACATCGGCTCCGGACACGGTCCGACCAATCCGTATATCCATATCGAGAATTTAAAAGAACGCAAAAAGGTACTTGCTGAATTGAAACGGGCAGCCGACGATCTAATTCAGCATCGACTGGGGATGATGATCCCGGAGGTTCGCTCCAACCTTGGATACGCGCTGCCCATGGCGTTGGATTATGAGGAGGTGGCCGGATTTCCGGGTCGAATCAGTCAGATTGGGGATGAGGTGCTGATTTGCAAAGATCCTGTTTTCGGAGGTTCGCGGCACATTGCGCGGGTGATAATGGCAGCCATGAAACATGCACCGGAAGTTCGATCCGCCATGAATATTCGTTATAGTCCGGCTATCCTAGCGACATGCGAAAAACTGGGTTATCGTGCCGTTTCTTTTGACCGTCGCAATGAACCCCGAGCTGTAAAAGATCGCGAAGGATCCACTCTTGACTGGGGAACCGATCTGGCGCTGAAGGGCCTGGCAGAAAAGCCGGATCTGATTTATGATGAGGGTGATGTGGGCAAGGAACCGATGATTCGGGTTCTGGGCACAAATCCCGCAGACGTGGTCGAAAAAGTCAACCGAATCAAATTTGAATGTTTTAATTGTCAATTTGAATCGAATTTGATCCCTTGGTAGAACCCGATATCGTTCAAAGGACGGAGTGATTTTTTTGGCTTAGCGCTACTATTTTAGCGCTTAAGTCTTCTATAACTGCTTAGAAAATCTCTGGGGCTGAAAATCTTAATCGTCATGTAATCTTGGATTGCTGTGAGTGCTTTGTCGCCTGTGATAACAAATTCAGCCTTCAAGGCTACAGCACATTCAATAAATTTATTGTCGTCAGGATCTTTTTCCACAACATGCAGTTCTGGAGTTTTTGCCGTAAAAATCACATGAAAACCATGAGCAAAAAGACCCAGTAATTCGTCTAACCCATTTTCATTTTGTAGTCCGAGTCGGCGAAGAACTTCTATGTATTCATCAACGATAGGTTTCGAGAGGCAAAGGGTAACTTCACCAGATTTCCAAAGATCAATTACTTTGCGAGGATTACCGCCAAAAAAGGATGAAACGAAAATGTTTGTATCCACGACAACTCTGATCACTTTTTCGCTCTCACTTCCTTAATGGCACGTTGGATTTCTTGAGGACCAATCTTTCGGGATATGAGCTTATCACCTATACGATGCCATAGATCCTCAATATATAACCCTATGTCTCGATTCTTAACGTAATCTTCCAACAATTCTCTGACAACTTCACTAACGCTTTTACCCTCAGCCTTTGCGAGGCTATTGACCTTGTTTTTGAGTTGGGGATCAATCCGAACTATCATTTGAGTGGTCATTTTAACCCTCCACGAAGTTATGCTATATCGTATATACGATATAGCATAACGGGTTAAATGTAAAGAGTAGATTTTTTTGAAATGAGAAAGAGGCCCATGTTGGCATGTGGCCCATGTTGGGGGTCGGGCCGTCGTATCTTTTTGATATTTATAGAAATGAGGTTCAATT
>CBDUUO010000056.1:0-11879 GCA_965370395.1 uncultured bacterium | reverse complement strand
GTATCCGCCCTTGATGTGGAAGACGCGCTTTTCATTGGGTCAAATTTATAACCAGCAGGGTAAATATGAAGCAGCAAAAGAGTCGCTTGCAAATGCCAGTGCCATCATCGAACGCATGGCATCCAAAGTGAGCGATACTGAAGTAAAAGAAACCTTTCTAAATTCTGAACCGATTCAGGCTGTGTATAAACAATTAAATGCTCTATAAATGTCGGATCGTTTAATAACCCTTAGATTTGGTGGGGGTATGAATAACGAAATGCACGAAATGCTAGTTCGACCATAGCGAAAAAATAATGTTTTGTGAAGAATGCGGTGCTTATGGATGGGTGAAGAAATATGAAAAGGAACTGGCTTCACTTTCATGATCTGGAAACTTTCTTTTACCCGTTTATACTATATATAGTGTCCAAACAATTTACTTCAAAACTACAGATACTTGCTATGTACCACAGGTTTCTAATCCATATTAAAACCTGATGTATCTGGTACTCTCCAACTAATCAGTATCCTCCTACAATAATAAATCTTTGGGATATTGTTTTTATATCTCAAGTGTAAAATTTCGTCACTTTTGTCACTATCCAAGATTGTATATTAGGTATACGCAATCGCTAATTTAGCGAAAGGTGCGATTTCGGCTATAAGGTACAACTACAAATTATTGCATATATCTTCTGGAATCTTAAATATTTTCAAATCTCAAAATTGCAGATTACTCCAGAGGCTGTCGAAAAAGCCTAAATCTGTGATTTTGATGTTTATAAGTTATTGATTTCATTACATGCTAAATTGATAAAGTTGCCGGTTTTGAGTTTTTCGACAGTCTCCCAACGAATGACAGGTTTTTATACCGCTTTCCATAATAATGTTCCGCCATACGGAAATGCGGTATAAACGGGTGCACGATTGTACGGTTGTAGAAAAAAACGTTGGAATACCGGAACGTTTTTTTGACAACCACTATAAAGCCCGAAAAAAGCTGTGATATCCAAATAATCACAAGTTAAATTAAGGTTGTGTGTGCTGCTGTATCTCTGCTCAAATCCACACGATCCATATCAACAGATGCTCATTCCATAGCGGTATGTTGCATGGCTGATCTGCTTCATGACCGCAGCAGCTTGCTGGGTCCTCCTTCTTGACACCTTGCCCTCTATTTTTTATTATTTCTATTTAGCATCGATTAAAATATCCTCTGGATTATTGTTTGGTGGATCGTACGGCCTGTTTTTTATATTATGAAGTTCTGCCGACAGCTTGATTTTCAATTTGTTTTCAAACCAGACTTGATGGAGTACAATAGGAGATTATTGTGAGATTACTTACCCGATCGGATTTTGACGGCTCGGTGTGTACGGCGATTCTTGAAGAGCTGGGGCTCATCGATGATATTCTTTATGTTCATCCCAAAGATATGCAAGATAATAAAATTGCAGTAAACGAAAATGATATTCTTGCAAATGTGCCGTTCGTTAACGGTTGCGGATTGTGGTTTGATCATCATTCCAGCGAGCGCGAGCGTTTGCAGCTGGATGACAAATTTAAGGGCGCCAGCAAAAGCGCTCCCAGCGCGGCTCAGGTCGTTTACGATTACTATAAACAGGATAAAGCCTATGTCGACAAGTTAAGAAAATTTAAAAAGCTGATTCAAATTGCCGGTAAAGCCGATTCCGCTAAATTTACCAAAGAAGATATTCTGCGTCCAAAGGGATGGATCATGCTTGCATTTATTGCTGACCCGCGTACCGGCCTGGGATATAAGCGCAGCTTTACCATCAGCAATTTTGAGCTTATGAAAAAATTGCCGCAATTGTTGCGCACCAAAAAGGTGGAAGAAATCTTAAGACTATCTGATTTCCAGGAGCGGGTGAAGCTGTATCATGAAGAAAATAAAAAATATGAACAGTTGATCACCCAGTCGGCCAGAACCGAGGGAGATGCAATTGTGATTGACCTGCGCAATTGTGAGGCCATACCGGTGGGCAACCGCTTTCTGGAATATGTTTTGTATCCCGAGCAGAATATATCGATCCGGATTGTAGACGGCAAAAATAAAGAGTTTGCCATGATATCTGTCGGGCACAGCATCATTAACCCGACATCCTCGATCGATGTGGGTGTCTTAACCCTCAATTACGGCGGGGGCGGGCATAAACGGGTCGGTACCTGCCAGGTCGCATACGAAGAGGTAGACACGGTTGTTGCCGAAATGCTCGACTTTATTAACGCATCTTAAAAAAAAGGAGTGCCTAAAATGCCTCCAAACAAGTGCGCTAAAGTTAGAAGTGAACTAAAGTGACTAAAGTTAAGGAATTCTGTCATTTATATAAAAGATGGAGCAAAGCGACACCATAACCCTGGCCCAGACCTTGATTACAGATTTAATGGGTTGATCGAAACCCTGCACCGTTAACTGAAGTAATCACATGATAGTATTTTATAGCGCGAGGGCGGGCTTTAGGCACTTTAGCTCATTTTAGGCATTTTAGGCACTTTTTTTTACCTTGCACTTACTTTTAAGATAGCTTCCATGATTATATCCACCAACCAGCCTTACTTCTCTCCCTTTGCGGGATTTTTTTACAAAGCGCATTTATCAGATGTTTTTGTTGTTCTCGATACCGTGCAGTTTCCCCGGGGTTCGAGCTGGGTCAACCGCAATCGATTCAAAAACGATCAAGGCGCGTTGTGGCTAACCGTTCCGGTCTGGAAAAAGGGGCTGGGTCTGCAGCGGATCCATGAAGTCAGAATCTGCCATGAGTTTCGCTGGGTCGCCAAACATCTGACAGGCCTGAAATCAGCCTATGCAAAAGCACCGTATTTTGCCGATCATCTGCCGTTTATTGAAAACACCTATCGGGCACGGTTTGAAAAACTCATCGAGTTGAATATGGCGCTCATGCGCTATTTATTCCGTCAGCTTAAAATTGAAACCGAGATTAAATTGCTATCCGAACTCGGAATTCACGCAGCGGGCAATCAGATGCTGGTTGAAATATGCCGGCGCCTGGGGGCTTCAGTCTATCTGGCTCAGCATGCCGCGGCAAAATACCTGGATCCAGGGCCATTCCAACGAGAAGGGGTTGAGATTAAATTCGTTAAACCGCCTGCCTGCGTCTATCCACAGTTATGGGACGCTTTTGTTTCCAACTTATCGACCTTCGATCTGCTCTTCAACTGCGGCCCCAAAGCGTATGATATCCTGACCGGGGGTTAAAGTTATTTCGCTCTGTCTGATGAACTAAAGCTTTTGAGAAAATCGAGAAAGAAAGTCTCCATGCCGGGATGCGGCGGGGTTTGTCCGGGAATGAGGCCCGGGGTAAAGCCCTTACTTTTAAATGGATCCAGGAAGCGTTTGTTGCGGCTGATCACATGAACCGGAACCGACCAGGAGCTGCCCGGCCCCGTTATTTGAACATTGGGCTGATGGTCACCCATAATGATAATCAGCGTATCGTCTTTTATAAATTGTTCGATAAAACTTTTCAGAACTTTTATCTCGTAGATAATCGAGGTGACATAGGCTTGGGACGCATTCGTCAAATCCGACCAGACCACCGGAAAGGTAACCGCTTCTCTGCGATGATAAATACTTCCGTCTCCAATTTGGGACCAGTTTTTCAGATAAGGCGGCTGGCGGTTGAAAGGGGCATGACTGCTGATGAGCACAAATTCAATAAATAACGGCTGCGTGCGCGCTAAAATTTCTTTCTGGTAAATATATTGGAGAACATATTGATCGGCCATTGGAGACCAGCCAAACTTAGGCCCGTTATATTCAAAATCCCACGCAAAATAAAGTTTTTGATAACCGAAAAACTTTCCCTCGGGCCAGGGCCACTCGTTGGCCGGCATAGCGCTGACGGTCCGATATCCGGCCCTGTTGAATATATGCGCAATTGTTGTGGCGTCTGAGGTGATCAACAGATCATAGACCAATTGACTGGAAAGCGCCACACCGCTCGCAATGGTGCCGTGGGCCAGCCATGAGCTGCCGCCGAATGCGGGCGATTTTAAAAAACCGGAGTATACCGAAAAGCCCTGAGAGGACAGGTCGTTTTCATATTGAGTTAGCATCGGCTCGATTAATCGAAAGTGGCGTTTATCCTCAAATATAGTATGCCCGTAGGATTCAACAAAAAACAAATACACATCTGCGCCGGCTAATTTATCCAATGATGATGGTGCCTGCTCAAGCTGGCGGGTGGTTTTTTTAATGACTTGAAGTTTTTGGGTTCGATAACCTTTAACATGAAGGATAAAATCTATTTCTTCTACAATTCGATGATAAAATTCCTTGTGAAATATCGGTGGTCGGTTGTCGCTCGCAGCGCCTGAAAACAGCAGCAGCATTCCTAAAACGGCAATGGTCGACCCTAAAATGACACGCCCTTTTTTCAAGCTGGCAAAGGATTGATGGATGGTTGTTATAGACCACCAGACGCCTATGCTTATTGCCGCCAATAGCAGAAGACTCAAAAGGCTCCAGGCGATAAACGTTTTCAGCGGCAGCGTTTTATAAAGCAGGTGGATGAGAACCGGTAGAAATTGCGAGTCAATGTACAGATTGAATGGCCGGAAAAAATACATGGGCACCAGTTCATCAGCGATGCGGAAAAATCGGAAAAAAAGGACCAGCACGGTAAGCAATGAATAAATGCTCCAATGAAATGGCACCCTCAGCCGGGCGGCCGCACACAGCGCCCCCATGATAAATAAAACTTCAGGTGAAACCCGCAAGGGCGACAGCAGATGTTTTTCCGGGGCCGGATAACTCAAGTTAAGCAGTATATTTAAGAACCCCCAGGCCAACAAGACGCCAAATATAGATTTGAGCGCCGGATACCCCTTTAGAAAAGATGTCGGCTTAACTGTCACATACCCTGATTTTTTTTGCTTTATTTCAGGTGAATCCATCGGTAGCCGTTTAAACGATCCTACTTGCGCCGTTGTTTTACCAGTTTCATTAAAAAATGATCAATTGACTCCATCGTTTCGTTCCAGCCGGGTCTTGAAATTGCCGATTGCAGCGCTATTTTACTTATTTTGAGAAGATGATCTCGATCCTTATGCAGATCTAAAATAATTTTAACAAAGGTTCTGGTTTCCCCTGCAGCGAACAAAAAGCCATTATGGCCGTGACGAATAAATTCCTTTACCGCTCCGGCTGCTGAAGCCAATACCGGCAAACCATAGGCCAGCGCTTCAAGGCAGGCGATGCCGAATCCTTCATGGGAAAATGGCATTACAAATAGATGGCTATTGGTTAAAATGTTTATTAATTCGTTTCCGTCCAGCGGGCCGATTAGATGCACCTGTCGGCTGACATTTTTAACAAAAATCAGCTTTTTTACCTTACGGACGTATCCGCGGTCCATGGAGAGGTTTCCCACAACCGTCAAGCGCCAGATTTCCGGCGGCAACAGCGCCAGATTTTCAATAATCGGAACCAGGCCCTTTATCGGGGTGAGGTTGCCAACAAATACCAATTCTAATGGCCCTGTCCGAAACGTTCTGGTTTTTATTTTTTCGACTGGCCCTATTTGGCCCAACCGGTCCCCACCGGGGTTGGCAACAATTGAGGGACCTGTCACCTTAATCAGGCGCTGCACATTGCCGCGGGTCGTTTCACTGTTGAAGATAAACGCGTCGATGGACGCAAGGTAGATTTTTTCAACGGTCTTAAATAATTTGTTCAGCAAGTATGGGCGGGACTGGCTGGATAGCACCTGATGAACAATGGACACCAGCGGGGCACCATCACCATCGGTGTTTCGCAATTTATGATTTACCCAAAAAAGAGAAGGGTGGTTGAGTTCATCCTGTAAGATTAGATCATAAGTTTTTGAGATAAGCCCCGATCTGAGTTTTGGTGAGAAATTATCCAGCAGATGCTGCCCGTACCGCCGCCAGGGAAGAGGAACAATATGAATTTCGTGCCCTTTTTGGCGCAAATGTTTAACCAGGAATTTATCATAAAGAAAACCACCGGTCAGGGTATCTATGCTGCCATATATAATCAAACACATACGCATCATAGATCTTTCATATATGCGGCCCAGGCGATGTCATTTTCCCAGAGCGTTACTGTGATCGATTTTAAAATCTGTGTTTGGATATTTTTCGAAATCGCATCGCAAATAATTCTGGCAAAATGTTCCAGACTCGGATTCAATCCTTCAAACTCCGCTAAGCGGTTAAGGGTTTTATCCCGATACTGATCAACAAGCGTATCAAGAACGGCTTCAATTTCACAGATGTCGACCAAATATCCGTGGTGGTCCAATTCCGGGCCGTCAAACCGGGCTTCCACAATATAATGATGGGCATGGGTCTCATTTTCAGGCCCCCAGTCTCCGCCTGTCAAAAAATGGTTTGCAATAAAATTGCGCCGAACAGTTACTGAATACATAATAACCTCCTGATTTTAGATTTTGAAATTTGGATTGCGGATTGAAAATATTGAAGGCCAATTATTTGGCTGACCGGTCTGTTCTTAAATCCAAAATCCGAATTCTAAAATCGAAATTGTGAATAACCCTTCTATGAATTTTTGAATATCTGCGACTTGATGCCCGCCTGAATTTTTGGAAAGTACTTGCCAACGGTATTCTTGTACTGAACATAATCATCGCTGAAGGTTCTCTCCAGATAAACTTCTTCCATCTTAATGCGGTAGTTTGAATTCAACAGAAAGATACAAAATCCAATGAGCATGACAACCGATAGCCGTGCCAGCACAAAACCCGTAAAAATAGCGGCCAGCCCCAGTGTAATGGGATTGCGGATATGCCGATAGATTCCTGCGGTATGCAACTGGGCCGTTTCTCCAAATTCATGAAAACGCACATGAGCCTTCAGGGTGGCAACGGCGATATAAGTTAGGCTGTTTCCCGATATCAACAGGCAAGCACTGATGATTGACAGACCTGACGAAGGCGTTTTAATCAGCGGAAGGAGATAGGGGTTGAGTTTAGGAAATAACAGCGTCAGGATCGGGATCATTGACGCCACCAGGACAGCCAGCGTGACGGCAGCGGTGATGACAATCTTGGGTTTGGATTGTATGACGAGTGTGCCCGGATGGCGGTTGGCCACCCTCGATTTCTTCTTCAAATTAAAAAGCATTTCACAGGTGGAACCGGCGCTGGGCACCGAATAAAAAAAGATCTGGATAATTTGGGCGACATAGGTTCCGATGATGAAATAGTCTAGCCAGGGCAAGCTCATGCTGATATCTTCCTTCCGCCATGTTTATTTAATCGTACTTGCTCTCAGGTGTCAGGAATAAGTAGGTTTCAGGTGTCAGGTGTCAGGTTTCAGGAAAAAAGACCAGGGTTAGGTGTCAGGTGTCAAGGGTTCAAGGTTCAGATGTTCAAGGAAAAACGACTTGTTCCATTGGTTCGCTTTAACAAATACAACTAATAAAACCAATCAAACCAATAAAACAGTTTCATCAATCAAACCAATTAAACAGTCGTAACGCCTGCCATCTGACTGAAAATTGACAGAATACATTATTCGATGTTGGACGTTCAATGTTCGATGTTCGATGTTCATTTTTTAGTTAACCCGTCATATGAAAATAGCCAAGGACAAAGTTTCTTTTAAGATTAGACTGGCCGCTTTTCAAGCCAGCGGCGGCGCTGAACCCTGAACCTTTGAACCCTACTCCTCATAGGTGATGACAACCTGAATCGCTTCCCCCGGATTTTTATCCAACAATTCAAATGCTTTATTTGCCTGGCGGACCGGGTATTGATGGGTGATAAATTGCGCGGGTCGTATTTTCCGAATCATATTCCAGGCAGTTGCCAGGCGTCTCTTTTTCGTCCACCGTCCTGAAAATTCCGGTGGTATCGTACTGACCTGGCTGCTGATGAGCCGTATGCGGTTGCGATGAAAATGTCCGCCCAGGTCCAGATTGGCCGGTTTGGTGCCATACCAGGAGCCGATGACAACCCGGGTAGCGAAGCCGGCAATGGAGATGGCCTGGTTCAACGCCTGCGGATTGCCCGACAATTCGTACACCAGATCCGCGAAGCCCGCCGCCGAATCTGTGTTCAGCAATGCCGCCAGATCTGACAATAGCGTTGC
This sequence comes from uncultured bacterium, assembly GCA_965370395.1. GTDB lineage: Bacteria > Desulfobacterota > Desulfobacteria > Desulfobacterales > JAHEIW01 > JAHEIW01. The sequence goes on along the minus strand of CBDUUO010000056.1, from coordinate 3,779 downwards.
ACTCTCGGGATCCAACGCATCGTGGGCGCCCATATCCAAAGAAGCCCGGCGCCGAATTGCATAACGGTCCAGGGTAACCAGCTTATTTAAAGGGAATTGCGCCAGCAAAGCGGCTGTCAGCAGGCCCACAATCCCCTGTCCGAAGATAACCGCTCGCTCACCGATTACCGGTCGGCCATCCATCATGAAATTGACAGCAGTTTCCATATTGGCCAAAAAGAGGGCTTCCATCAGATCGATATCTTCAGGAATCGGAATTATTTCATTTAGCGCTGCTGTGTAATGGCTTTCATGGGGATGAAAACAGAAGACCAGCCGGCCCAGCCAATCTTTTTTAACTGCCGAACCCACCGTAACCACTTCACCGACAGAGATATAGCCATACTTTAACGGATATCGAAACGTTTCTGAAAGGGCTTTGATTTCAGCATCAACCGGCAGCTGGGGAGGGAACTCGCCCCGATAAACCAGCAGTTCGGACCCCGGACTGATTGCCGAAAATTTAGTTTTGATAAGGACTTCTTTGGCCGCCGGCTCGCTTAAGGGTTCCGTTTGCAGGACGACCGTGTAGGGTTTCTCAAAAATTACCGATGCCCGTTTCATTTGGCCTCCCACCCCGGACGGGCCCACAGGATGATATCATTGTCCAGATGCTGATAATGAATTTGTTTAAGATCAAAATAGGGTGCGGCGTCAAGGCCTTTGGAATTCAGGACCTGCAATCCGCCCACCAGTTTGGGGGTGATGGTAATAATGAACTGGTCGACCAGCCGTGAATTCACAAAGCTAGTGATTACCTGGGCTCCGCCCTCTACCATCATACTGTTAATTTTCATCTCGGACAGCAGGTTCATCAGCGCAAATAGATCGATTTTGCCGTCATGACCCGTTGAACACCGCAACGGCTTTGCTCCGGCTCTTTTAAGCGCCTGTATTCTCTCATTTGAATGGTTTTGTCCGTTTATGATCCAGGGACTCAAATCTTTTCTTTGAACCAATTTTGAATCCAGGGGGATCCGAAGGCGGGTATCCAGAATGATCGGTTGAGGATTTTGACCTTCAACCTTTCTGACCGATAATTGGGGATTATCTGCCAGTACCGTGCCGATACCGATTAAAATGCAATCACAACAGGCGCGAATCTGATGGGTAAGTACCAATGATCTAGGACCGCTCAGGGCAATAGGCTCTTTTTTCCGGGAGGCGATGCTGCCATCGATACTCTGGGCGTAGCTAACTGTGATAAATGGTCTTTTATACTTGGCCCGGAATGCCGCTGTATCCTGCAACTGAACTTTCAGGTCTTCAATCGACTGAATCCGTGTTTCGGTGCACTTGTCACCCCTTTTGCCCGCATCTGCTGAAACCGGACCGTTTTTGACGCTTTCCGCATGTAATCTCTTATCCGATGGCATTATTCACCCCCGGGTCTCTGTGTGGGTCCCGCGTATCCGTCTTTCGCCGGACAGTTACCCCCACCAGCTTAGCCTTGCCTTTCCAGCAGCAGCGTATCTTCCGGATGCCAGGTTGATAGGAAGCCTGAACCGGTTAGCATGAGTGCGGCGGCGCATGAAAACAGGAAAAAAAGGCCTGGCGGTGAATTCCAGGTCGTCAGGGTGCCGGCCAGGAATATGCTGATTAACAAAGCCGCGATGCGTGTGATGATTCCAAAAGCAACCATCAAGACGGCGGTTGCCGTGATCAGCAACTCATGCAGATCGTAAGGTTTGGATAAATACAGCTGTGTGCTGGAAACGATCTCCCGGCCTGTAAACATTGTTGTGACGGTATGGTAAAAGAAAAAGATGCCGGCAACACCAATGACGAACCGTAAAAAAACCGGAAGAAGTTTAGTTATCAACAAATCGATCGGGTGGTCCCAGCGCGTTTGTTGAAGATGGTTAACTTCAACGTAACCGCAGACAACCAGCCAGTCTCTGAGAAACCCGGCTAAAAGGGGTATCATAAAAATAAGGGCTGCAATCGTCATCACCGGCCCGGAAAACACGGGAAGCAGTGCAAGGGCCACCAGGCCCATTTGGAAGCCGGCAATCATGCGTTTGGCCGGATGCGGCTCCAGTTTTATAACCTGTCTGCCGTTTTTCTTGCGATACCAGATGCCGAATTGAAACAGATAATAAGCTAAACTGACCGCGATATAGAAAATGGGAAGTCGTCCATACCCGATGGCCAATACCGGCGCGACCAACAATCCCAATGCATCGATTTTCGTATCGAGCCACTCTCCCAGCCGGGTTTCATGTTTGGTGATTCTGGCAACATATCCGTCGAAGTAATCCAAAACAGCTGCTATAATATAAATGGCGCCGGGTGTCCAGGCAAGCCAGTTGGATCTTTCAGCAGTTATGGGTGTTGTTTGAAACAGAAACCCGGCCAATGTGCCGACTAAAAACCCCCGCAATAACGTAAGCCAGTTGGCATAACCTAAATCAGGCAGCAGGATCTTCGTCACCGGGTGATAGTTTTTTTTTAATGCTTTCCACAACAGCCACAACACATAGGCATTGACCGCAGCAGCCGGCAGCAGCCATTTTAGAGCCCCTGTGGGCTGCCAGGCGATAGCGAGGCCGCTAAACCAACCCATGATAAGGATCAGGTAAAACAGAAATACTGCCCACCACACTTTTTGCAAGCGCTGCAGGGTGAAAACATCATCGAACGCAGTGCGCCGGTTTATGAATTCCCTATTTGCCATATTCAAACTAAAAAACCAGGTGGCGTTACCCGTTGCCATTTTCGAAAGAATTCGGGTTTTCCTTCCTTGACAAGACTTGCGGTTTATCTTTAAACAAGGTAATGCGTCTTTTTTTATTGGCAATCCGTTCGGCTGTTTCCCATTATGGTAATCGCCTCACGGTCATGCAAGATTCAGGTAATAATCGAGCCAGACGGAGCCGCAAGGAAACGACATGAAGGCAACAGAAATCTTGATCCGGGAACACGCTCTGATTCTTCAGGCACTCGAGAGCCTTTCCCGGGCGCAAAAAAAAATCGAAGAAAACCAGCAACTGCCGAAAGACTTTTTTGAAAAAGCGCTGGTGTTTTTGCGAGAATTTACCGATCAATTTCATCACTTCAAGGAAGAATATTTAATGTTTGGCCTCCTGGCGCTCAAGAAGGGAGGGGCGTTCGACGGCCCCATCGGGAGTCTCAGATATCAGCATGAAAGATGCAGGGCATGTATCCATGAAATTTCAAATTCCCTCGATGGCTATGCCGATGGGGACGATTTTGCAACCACAAGACTGCTGGAAAACCTGGCGGCCTATATTTCACTGTTGCGAAGACATATTTACGAAGAGGATCATACATTTTTTAAAATGGTCGAAAAAGAGCTTTCAAAAGAAGAAGAAGACATTCTTTTGGTTCAATTTAAAAAAGAAGATCAAAAGATGGGTGATCAAACATTTTATGAGCAGAACTGCAAATTGTTGGATGAGATGGAGGCGCTGCTCAACAGCCGAGGTGTTTAAGGCCAAACGGTATGAAAAGACAAAATTGCTGGGAATACATGAAATGCGGCCGCCAGCCCGGGGGTGATAATGCGGCCGATCTGGGTGTTTGTCCGGCGGCTGACGATAGCTCCTACGATGGGATCAATTGCGGCAAGAATGCGGGTCGGTTTTGCTGGGCCGTGGCAGGGACTTTTTGTGGGGGAAATGTTCAGGGCACATTTGCCGATAAACGCGAATCATGTCTGAGTTGTGGTTTTTTTAATAAGGTGCGGGCTGAAGAAGGGACGGCCAATTTGCGCACGA
>CBDUUO010000055.1:0-11895 GCA_965370395.1 uncultured bacterium | reverse complement strand
TGGCTTTAGCTTCTTCGGCCGCTTTGGCCTGCGATTCGGCGTCGGCTTTGGCTTTGGCCCCGGCTTCAACCCTGGCTTTGGCTTCAGCCTCGGCTTTTGCAGCTGCGTCCGCTTCAGCTTTTGGGGCCTCGGCCGGTGCCGGTTCGGCAGGAGCCGCTGCCTTCTTCTGCGGCTCAGGAGCCGCCTCTTTTTTGGCAGCCGGTGCCGCTTTCTTCTCCGGCTTGGGTGCCGCCGCTTTTTTAGCCGGCGCCGCTTTCTTTTCTTCTTCGATGGTCAAATCCGGCTGAGGGGAAAGCGCCAGCAAATCAACATCAACCGCATCCAATTGTTTTTGGATCCCAGCGACATCCGCAGCCGCACCGCCGTCATAAACCAGATCGATATAGGATTTGACCAGTCGAATGGATTCCGGGTGGCGCATGATCAGCACATCGGAACCCCCCATCAGGTAAGTTACGGCTCCGACCGCTTCCATCAAAATGCCGCGTTTTTCCGGATCACCGAGGGTGGGAGCCTCATCGACGGGCTGCTTGGCCTCTTTACATTTCCAAACCTCGTTTCCGAGATTGTTGATCAAAGGCAGTTGCAGTTTGTCATCACCCTGGACCAATGCCGCCATGCGGATGCGCTCCATCACGGAATAGGAATATTCCAGACCGTAACCCAGACCGCCGGTGGTGGGATCGATGATCAGTTTGTCCATCGATACTCCCAGGTTTTCGAGCAAAATATTGCACTGTTTGGCCAGGTTAACGTCGATGGGCGACGAAGCAATAATCGTATGCCCGAAACCCATGGCTGCCGCGCCGATTCCCTTGTGGTTTTTGTCTTCCACCGGACCCAGGATCAGGTTTTCTCCCTGGCATTCCTCGGCAATTTTCTTGAGCACTTCCTCATCTTTTTCTACGCTGGCTGTGCCCCATATAATCAAGGGCACATCAATGGCTCCCAGGACTTTCTTAACCGTGGCGACTGCGTCATCTGCGCTGGCATCGTTGCCGTTGGGATCGGTGCTTTTTAACTGCAGCACGATTATATCAGCGCCGAATTCATCGACGCATTTTTTGGCCCAGGCCGCCGGATCCGAAATTACATCTTTAAACGGACTTAAAGCGGCTTGCGCCCACTCCTCCGGTTCCATATCCCAGATTTCCATGGCAATTCTGGGTTTATGGGGCATTTCGCCTTCGAAATTGTAAAACGGATAGCAGCTTTCACCGCCGACGGTAACGGCCTTGTCCCCCTGGCCCAGCGTAATTTCCTTTATTCGGCCGGAATACGTTTCTTTAGTAAATTCGAAACCCAATGTTACCTCCTTATTTTGTTTTCTTTTTCCTTCAGCTATTGAGATGATATAAATAAAATAATGATGCGAACTACGATATCTAATCTACTTTAGGGGCAAACTTGCAAGGTGCCCCATTTTTTGTCAGCCCCCCTTTCATTATTTTTTTTCATCGAATCTACAAACTATAGAAGTAGATTTAAAATCTTTTTTGGAGGCGATGTGGCAAAAACAATCCGAAAATTCTATTTTTTTAGATTTGAATCATGGGGGTTGCCGCACCGCATCAAAGGAATCGCTATCCAGGCGCTAAATGCAGAATATTGGTATTTATATGGAGTGGATAGCTTTGTCAAGAGAAGAGCAAAACTAAATCAAAATTTCTAACTAAACCCGATTCATTTTTTTGTTTTTCATACGGGCTTCCAGACGGGCCTTCAATTTGGGGAATTGATTGATGTCGGTATGGGGCAAAAACAGGGCCGCGATATAATTATCCATGTAGGAGACGGTATCGGACAATTCAAAGTTGGTCATCTTTTTGGTCACCTCGACCACGTCCTTGCGAATCCGGTTGGTCAAACTGCTCATGCGGGCACCCATCAGCGATCCGTTACCGATAAAGGTCACTTTATCGGGATCCATTTCGGGCAGCAACCCGATAACCATGGCCTTTTCCAAATCCACGTAACTGCCGAACCCACCGGCTAAAATAATATGTTCGATATCCTGAATGCTCATCCCAACTTCTGTCAGCAGGGTCATACACCCGCTGTAAATCGCGCCCTTGGCCCGGATGAGGTTTTCAATATCGATTTCTGTCAGGGTCACATCGCGATCAATCTGGGTTTCATCCTTCCATGCCAGAACGTATTCATAGATGCCGTCTGCTTGCCGGATGCGTTCCGTATCCAAATCGCGGTTAAATTTGCCCAGATTATCAATGATGCCCATTTCAAAGAGGGTTGCAACCATGGTGATCAGTCCGGATCCGCAGATGCCTTTAGGACGGACGTTACCGATGGTAATAAGCATGGGTTCATAGGTCAGCGGGTCGATTGAAAAATCTTCGATGGCGCCCTTCTCGGCACGCATGCCGTACTTGAGGCCCCCGCCTTCGAAGGCCGGTCCGGCCGAGCAGGCCGCACAGGCGAGCCAGTCTTGGTTTCCGATAACAATTTCGGCATTGGTTCCCACGTCCAAATAGAGGGTCAGTTTCTCGGTCAGATAGATACCGGATCCCATTACGCCGGCCACGATATCCCCGCCGACATAGCTGGAAACCGCCGGAAAAACCAGAGCGGACACATGGTCGCCCACAGCCATCCCCAGATCCTTGGCCCGGGTGGGCGGATACAGGGTCGCAGCCGGCACATACGGTGACCGTCGGATGAACCGCGGATTGATTTTAAGCATCAACTGGGTCATCGTCGTATTTCCGGCCAGTGTAATGGTGGATAAATCCTCATGATCGATACCGGATTTTTTGATAATCTTATCCAGCACGTTATTGATCGTACCCATGACAACTTCATGCAGGCGCTGCAATCCGCCAGGTTTTTCGGCATATACGATGCGGGAAATGACATCTTCGCCATAACTGATCTGACCGTTAAAATCGCCGTACTCGGCCAAAACATCGCCGCTGATCAAATCGATGACCTGACCATAAATGGTTGTGGTCCCAATATCCATGGCAATTGCATAGCTGCGGCTGGTGGTATCACCCGGCTGAACATTGATCAGGCGGGTTTTGCCGACATCCCGAACCGGCCGCACCAGGGTGGCGGTCACTTCGAAGTCCTTCTCACGGATAACATCCGGAATTTTGCGGATAACCGACGAAAGGGCGACATCCAACCGGTGTTCGTCATGCTGGGCTTTTAAATAACTGATCATACGCGTGATATCCGGCAGGTTGTCCTGGAGCGTCGGCTCCGGAAGCTGTAAAAACTTTTTTTCTACCGGGGGTACAAATAGCCCCTTTTCCTTTAATTCATCAAAGTTCATCTCGCGGATGTGGGAGGTTTTGCGCGGGGTCATTTGCCTTCGAAGGGCACTGGCATCCATGGCAGATTCAACCGGAATGCGTATGATCAGATCGCTTTTTGCATGCGCCTGACAGGCCAACCGAAAGCCTTTATCCTGGTCTTCCTGGCTGAGTTTTTCGGAAACGCCGCCTTCCACCTTTCCTTCTTCAACCCGTACCCGGCATTTTCCGCAAATCCCTTCTCCGCCGCAGGAAGCATTTATGTGCACACCGGCTTCCATGGCAGCGTGAATAATCGTTTCGCCGTCCGGCACCGCAATTTCCGTTTCATGGGGTAAAAAAACGATTTTGTGGGTCGTCATTTTCATTTTCCTTCTGTAGCGCAGGAGGTAAATTTCAGGTTAATTATTTCATACTAAACAAAGTGACTAAAGTGAACTAAAGTTTGAAGTGACTAAAGTTAAGGAATTCTGTCATTTTTATAAAAGATGGAGCGTAGCGACACCAAAACTTTAGGCATTTTAGTCACTTTAGACACTTTAGATCACTTGTTTTTATAAGGGTTGATCGAACCGGCATCTCAGCTGCAGCATCTCACCATCAAAAAAGCTATCGATTTTATACGGCAGTATTCTAAACAGTTTAATCATCCCTCTATTCTGAGCCGAAGTATAGGCCATCAATCCGGCGATGCCGTTATCGCGGGCGGCAGAGGCCAGTTTGTTCAATAATATTTTACCCAGACCCTTTTTTTGATAGGGCTTGCTGATCGAAAACGCAATTTCGGCCTCATGGGTCGCGGGGTCCAGCAAATATTCGCCGATCCCCACAATCCGGCCAAAGCCAAATTCTCCGACAACCGCAACAACTGTCAGGTCTTTAATATAATCGATTAATGAAACCCCTTTGACTTCATCATGAACGAAGCTGGTTTTTTCATAGAAAAACCGGGCGACCACGTCATCTTTGTCCAGATTGTAGAAGTGCTCCTGAATTCGGCGTTCATCCACCGGTTTGGCGGGTCTGATGGTTACCGGTTCACCGTCAATGTCTATGGTTTCCTCCAGATGAATCGGATAGACCCCATGCAGCGATTCACTCAAAGTTCGCTCCGGACTGAGAAGCCCCATCTTTTGGGCTTCGAAAAACAGCTCGTCCCTGAAATTCGGATGCGCAATACTGATCATGGCCATGGCACGTTCCTGCAAACTTTTACCGAATAAATTCACCGCCCCGTACTCGGAGACGACGTAATGAACGTCTCCTCTGGGAACCACGACCGCCTCATCGTCCAGCTCGGGTACAATACGGCTTTTTTTGCCCTGCAGTGCCGTTGCCGGCAGCAACAGAATCGATTTGCCCCCCTGAGATTGAACCGCACCGCGCATGAAATCAAGCATCCCGGTGACACCCGAAAAATGGTTGTGCGGCAGCGCATCGGCCGCTACCTGACCGGTCAGATCGATGGTCATCGCAACGGTCATCGAAACCATTTTATCGTGGCGAGATATGATCGACGGGTCATTAACATAATCGGAGGGATGAAACTCAATCGCCGGATTGTCATTCAAAAATTCATATAATTCTTCGGTGCCGATGGCGCCGGATGCTACGAGTTTGCCTTCATTTAACCCCTTTTTACGATTGGTAATTACCCCCCTGGAAAACAGATGCATAATATCACTGGTTAGATACTCGGTGTGGATACCCAGATCATTTTTATCAGCCAGCGCCAGCAATGTGGCCTGATGGGTGGAGCCCAGCCCGATTTCCATGGTGGAGCCGTCCTCGATGAGACGCGCAATCAGCCGCCCGATGTCATTGGCGGCCTCCAGTTCCGGTGTTTCACCAATGGTCAGTAACGGTTCGTCATATTCCACAAACACATCCACATCGTTGACATGAATAAAGCTGCGCCCCAGCACTCTGGGCATTCGTGTGTTGACCTGGGCAATGACCAGATCCGCCGACAATGCCGCTGCCAGCGTGATATCCACTGATATCCCCAGACTCATCCAGCCGAAATCATCCGGCGGCGATACTTGAATCAGGGCAACATGGATCGGCAACAGCCGGCTTTTAAATAGTCTGGGGATCGCTGAAAGATTGATCGGTGTAATAAACCGTTTGTTGCGGGCAATTGCCCTGGGTTTGGCCGAACCCAGATAAAATGATCGGATATTGAGGCTTTGATCCCCGCTTTTATTGGCAATCAGTGTCAACGGGGTTGTTTCCAGGGTCATCAGGCGGTTGATTTCAATGTCTTTGAAATAATCGGAGGCTTCCGAAAGCTCCCGCACCAGGTGCTGCGGTTCACCGCAGGATGATCCGATAAATACGCGCTGCGCCGGTTTGATCAGGCCAAGTGCCTGCTGTGCGGTGCGCCTGTTCTCAACATAATTGTCAGCCCAATAACTGGATAAAGGCATTATCTTCTCCCGTAAATTTTCGAGGCATAATCAATCCTGAAGCAACAGGCGGGCGATATCAGCTCGGGATTTGGCAATTAACCACCCGATGAATCCCAGGGCCGCGACAACCATCAATGTCAGGAAAAAAAAGACCGTTTCGATGTTATAGGCCGTTTCAATGGCTGCCACCCCTTTGACCGCTAGTGCTCCCACACCAAATGTCAAAATGAACTTGGCGCCGAATGCGGAATGATGGAATCTTTTGGGTACAAATCTGGCCACCAGCGTATTTTCAATCGGTTGCATGCCCAGCAAAAAAAAGAAAAAAATCACCGCCATCCCCACCAGCAGCAGATCCCGCGTCAATGCCATACAAAATGCCGCCGGTCCGGCAATGCCGAAAAAAATTAGATAGCAAACCGCCGGCTCATACCGATCGGCACACCGCCCGCCGTTGTGTTGTCCCAGAACGCCGATTAAGAATATCATGGAGGTAATGGTGGTTGCTACGAGGTTTCGAGAAATCTCCCCCCGGGTGGCCTCAATCAGCCACTGATACAATGCGGGTGTTTTCAATTCAAAGTAAGCCGGTAAAATAATCGTGGCACCCCGGTAGACGATTCCGCCCAGCATCATCGCTGCCAGCAGGATAATGAATGCCCCCAGGAAACCGTTTCTTTCAGCGGAATCTGTCGAAGTGCCAGGTGTGGACTCGGATACCGGAAATCCGATCATAAGCACAGCACCGCCAAGGTTCAAACCGCAAAGCACCAGATAAGCCGCCTGAGGCCCCCAGAGCCAATTGATAACGCCGGTTAAAAGCGGTGCCATGGCCAGGCCCAAACTGCCAAACATACCATTATATCCCATTCCGATACTAACGCGGGACATTTCCTTTGATATCAGGCCCAATCCGACGGGATGATAAATACCGGAAAAAAGTCCCAGGGCCGCCAATGCAAATGCAAAAATCGCCGGTGAATCCAGCCAAAGGGCCGCCCCTATGCTGGATAAACTCGTGCCCAAAAAAAAAATAAATAACAGCCTTCTGGCACCGAAGCGATCTGCCATAATCCCCCAGAACAGTGCCGTCAATCCGAAAAGAAAGTACATCCAGAAACTGAGAGCCAAGACCTGCGCCATTTCGATGCCCAGACGCGCCGCCAATGGAAGCACCAGCGCCGGAAAAACCAGCATGTTAAAATGGCTCATAAAATGGCCAGAGCAGGTATTCAGCAGAATGCGTCGGTCATGAGAATCCAGTTCCGCTACAGGACTCGATTTCATTAGTTACTTAATCCTGAATTTTATGCTTTTTATGCCAAAAAACTATTCATGTTGCTCAGTAACTTATTTATGGCACGAACAAAAATTTAAACATTTTTTGATTCCCCGATAAACCGGGGGTTAAGGATTGTCGTCATCGGATAGTTCATCATCATCGTTTGCTGCCGGCTCGATCCGCTTTGCCGAATCGGTCTGCGGCAGTTCCTGGACTTTGCTGAGCTTGCGCGCGATGACCCGGGTGCGGACTTCGGCTTGGCCAATTGTATTGCTGGCCTCCTGAAGTTTCTTTTTGGTTTTTGCCAGCACCTCACCAAATTTGCTGAACTGGGTTTTTACGGCACCCAGCAGTTCCCAGACTTCACTGGATCGCTTTTCAACGGCCAGGGTGCGAAAGCCCATCTGCAGGCTATTTAAGAGGGCTGCCAGAGTTGTCGGTCCGGTGACCACAATTCGATAATCCCTTTGGAGACTGTCGCACAAACCCGGTCGCCTTAAAACTTCGGCATACAGGCCCTCGACCGGCAAAAACATAATTCCAAAATCGGTGGTATTGGGCGGATCGATATATTTTTCGCGGATCGCTTTGGCTTCGACTTTAATGCGAGTTTCCAGATTTTTGATCGATTTTTCCGCCATGACTTTATCGGCCGCTTCCTGAGCATCCAGCAAGCGTTGATAATCCTCCTGGGGAAATTTAGAGTCAATGGGCAGCCAGACAACCTTTTCTTTATGGGAATCCTGCCCCGGCAATTTTATGGCAAATTCCACCCGCTCACTGCTGCTTTGCTTGGTGGCCACATTGACCTCATATTGGTCCGGTGTCAATATCTGCTCCAGAATATGACTGAGCTGAACTTCACCCCAGGTGCCGCGGGTCTTGACGTTGGTCAATACTTTTTTAAGATCGCCCACACCGGTGGCCAGACTTCTCATCTCACCCAGACCTTTGTAAACCTGCTCAAGGCGCTCACTGACCTGTTTGAACGATTCTCCCAGCCGTTTTTCCAGCGTCGACTGCAGTTTTTCATCCACGACCGAGCGCATCTGCTCCAGCTTTCGGCTGTTGTCTTCCTGAATGGTTCGCAGCTGGTTTTCAACGGTTTTGCGCAGAGTTTCAAGTTTATCTTCATTGAGCTTGGTCATCTCCAGCAGCTGCTTGGAAAAACTATCGAGTTGATCTTTCTGCATGCCGGCAACCTCGCTCATCTGTTTGAGCTGAGAATCGCTGGCGGACTTTAGGGTGCTGCCGATTTCTTCCCGGGACTGCCTGGCGCTGCCGGCCGATTCCTGACGGTTACGTGCAAACTCGTCTTTAACCATATGTTCGGTGCGTTCCTGTTGTTTTTCAAGGGTCGCAAAAAATTCCTGCGATTTTAACGAGGCGTCATCATCTCTGCGCCGAGTCAAAATGATCAGCACCAAAAGCACAGCTGCCAGCGTCACACTGACCAATATAAGAAGGATGTTTGGCATTCCGGCTCCCTTTATAGTGGTTGTCAAAAAAACGTTCCGGTATTCAAACGTTTTTTTCTACAACCGTACAATCGTGCAAGCGTTTATACCGCACTTCCGTAATTCGAAACATTATTATGGAAAGCGGTATAATATTGAATGCAAGGGTATATCCTTGCGCATCGCAAAGCAACATGGTAAAAGCTACTTTATTTCAAACAGTTATACAAAACCCGAGATATTCCTTTGGATCCATGGGATTATAGAGAAAACGGTGTTGAGCGTCAAGCGCTCCACGGATAATCGGAAACGTTAACATGAAGCTTTTTTACAAAATCATTCTAGGCATATTTCTACTGATGGTGATCCTCGCAGCAGGCTGTATCATTTATCTGCAGCAACTGAAACCTCAATATTCGGGGGAGTTGACTCTGCCGGGCCTTCAGCAATCGGTGGAAGTCATTTTTGATCATTACGGCGTCCCTCATATTTATGGCCAGAACGAAGAAGACGTCTATTTTGCTTTAGGATATGTCCATGCCCAGGAGCGCCTTTTCCAGATGGAAATAATCCGGCGGATCGGGGCCGGACGGCTGGCAGAAATTTTCGGAGAAGAGCTGGTCAAAACCGATAAATTTTTCCGAACCATCGGTATCTCTCAGGCAGCTGCAAGAAATGCCGCCCGATATTTTAAAGGCCCATCCGCATCTTTTCAAAAAGCGGCCCTGGCCTATCTCGCGGGCATAAATCAGTTTATCGAAAAAGGAGACACACCGATAGAATTTCGGATCCTTGGCATACCCAAAGAAAAATTCACGCCCAAAGATATTTATCTCATTGGCGCCTTTATGGTGTTCGGTTTCGCAGAGGGATTTCAAATGGATCCCCTGGTGGCCGCAACCAATCATAAATTGGGATGGAAATACCTCGAAGACTGGATCATCGGCTGGCCTGCGGGCGCACAAAAAATCCCGGTTTATCGCTCCAATGACACAGATGCGGCGGAAACGTTGGGGACGGCCATCCACCAGATTATCGATAATCTACCGATAGGCAGGTGGATCGGCAGCAACGGCTGGGTTATTTCCGGGAAAAAAACGAAAACCGGCAAAGTCATCCTTGCCAATGATACCCATATGGGGTACGCCCAACCGTCGGTGTGGTATGAAGCCCACCTGGAATGTCCCGGGTTCAGTTTTTACGGATATCATGCTGCCGGGATACCCTTCGGGCTTATCGGCCGTAATCGTTGGATGGCATGGGGTCTGACCATGTTTGAAAATGACGATGTGGATTTTTATAAAGAACGCGTCAATCCTGAGAATCCCGATCAGGTTTGGGCCGACGACCACTGGCAGGATCTAAAAATCCGCAAGGAAACCATCAAGGTCAAGGGCGCGGCGGACGTCATTTTTGAAGTGCGCACCTCGCGCCATGGACCTATTATCAATACTGTCGATGAACTGGTTGCGCAAACGGGTCAGGATCCGATTGCAGTTTGGTGGCTGTTTAATAAACTAACGACGACATCGATCGAGGCATTTTATCGGCTGGCGCATGCCCAAAATATCGACGCGGCCCGCCAGGCGGTATCAATGATTGATGCGCTTGGTGTAAATGTTATGTATGGGGATCGGGAGGGTAATATTGCCTGGTGGGCGGCAGCAAAACTCATAAAGCGTCCCGACCATGTCAACTCAAAGCTGTTTCTCGACGGAGCCAGCGGTAAGGATGAGCCGTTGGGTTATTATGATTTTAAGGATAATCCCCAATCGGAAAATCCGCCAGCCGGCTTTGTGTATTCGGCCAACAACCAACCGGACCGCATAGCCGGCATTTTGTATCCCGGTTATTATGTCCCGGATAATCGTGCCAGACGCATTCTGGAATTGATGGCGTCAGATACGATTGGGTCGGTTGAAGCCGTTAAAAAAATGAGCATCGATTGCGTATCGCTGGTGTTCCCTGAGATCGCAAAAAAAATTTTGGCAACGATTCAAAATGAGAACGTCCTGAAAAAATCACCGAATCATGAACACGCATATCGACTCCTTCTGACATGGGATGGCGACCATCAAATTGATGATGTGGCGCCCGTTATTTATTACAAACTTTTATCTTATATCGTCAAAAATACATTTGCCGACGAGTTAGGAAAGGATGTCTTTAATGCTTTTGTTTCCAGCCATCTGATGAAACGTACCCTACCCGTCATTATTGATAATGATTCGTCGTTGTGGTGGGATAAAACCGAGACCAAGGACATTCAAGAAACGCGCAAGATGATCTTCGCCGAATCATTTGACCAGACATTACAGGATCTGAAAAAGCAGTTCGGCAGTGATATGTCCGACTGGCGCTGGGGGAAAGTCCACACTCTGGAGCACGGGCACCCGCTCGGCTTAAAAAAACCGCTGGACAAGATTTTCAATGTCGGACCATTTCCGGCAATGGGTGGCAATGAAGTGATTGTCAATACAGGGTTTCGGCTGAATACCGCAGGATATTATCCCGTTTATTTCGGTCCGGCCATGCGCTTTATCGTGGATTTTTCCAATGATGACGAAGCGTTTAGCGTGATCCCGACCGGGCAATCCGGATATTTTTTCAGCGACCATTACGATGACCAGGCAAAATTATTTAATGCCGGAAGATTTCGACGCCAGATGATGAGCCAAATTGAAATCCGCCAACATTACAAGGGCAAATTGATTTTAAGACCTGAATGAGGAACAAAATGCAGCCGTTGTTTTCGCCTTTCTCAATCAGGAATATTCGGCTGAGTTCTTGAATTGAGAAAATTCCAGGCACCAAATAACACAAAGAATGAATCGGTTTTAAGGAGAATCCGCGGCATTATTGACTGCTTTATACTGGCGATACAAGCCCCGAAATTGATGATAGGTCAGCCCTAAAATCCGGGCGGCTTTTTTCTGATTGTATTTTGCTTTTTGCAGGGCGGCCGCCATCATCGTACCCTTTAATTCCCGCACGGCTTCCTTGAGCGGCCGGCTCAACAAAGGGCTCTGATTATCAATTCCGGTTTCAGCTCCAGGGGTCTCTTCTGGCACCGAAGACGCAATCCGGGCATAGGGTGAATGAAAGGGATGAAAGTCAATATCGGTAATGGTTGCAGCATCGGAGCGATAAACCGCACGTTCAACTACATTTTTAAGCTCACGGATATTTCCGGGCCACATGTGCTTCTGCAGAGACTCAATGGCTTCATCACTGAAGACCGGGATTTCATCCCATCCGAGTTCCAGGGCCATTCTTCCGACAAAATGACCGGCAATCAGGGCAATATCTTCTTTGCGATCTCTTAACGGCGGCAGAAACAAAACTTCAAACGAAAGCCGATCCAACAGATCCTGTTTGAAACGGTTTTTGCGGGCCAGATCGTTTAAATCGGCATTGGTAGCGGCAATGATGCGGACATCCACCTCAACGCTTTCCGAACTGCCGACCCG
>CBDUUO010000054.1:0-11925 GCA_965370395.1 uncultured bacterium | reverse complement strand
GCAATTGACAGCCATAAGTTCGCTGGCAGATCTGATCAATCATATATATGGAACCAGTATGAAGATTTTTCCGAATAGCGAACCTGTCTTGCTTTTATTTAACGAAGATATGAATGGGTTTCTTTCGCTAAAGGAGTGTGTTGCCAATCTGGCTGTGCCCGTGAATCTTTTAGTCGCCCGTTTGAAAAATGAAAGGAGACTGGAAGAACTCATCCATTTTCTGAATCAGCTCAAAGATTCCGATATCTTCAATCTTAAAGACCGCAATGTACCGGCCCAGGTACGAGTGCTTTTTAAAGATTGCACCAGCGGATTTGGGATTCCAATATTCATGCGACAGCAGTGTATTGGCTATTTCCAGGTGTGTTCAAATCAGCACTTCATTTATGATCCTGAAGACCGCCAATTTTTTCATGCCCTCTTTGCCCAGGTGGGTAACCACATCCGCCGCTTGATCCTTCATGGTGCTGAAATTAACCAGCTTCGCCAACAGGTGATCGGGCGCATTTCCTTTGGAAAAATCATCGGCCAGAGTCAGGTCATGCAAAAGATCTACGATAAGATTAATCTGGTTGCCAACTCCGATGCCTCCGTTTTGATCACCGGGGAAAACGGAACCGGAAAAGAACTGGTCGCCAAAGCCATCCACCGTAAGGGGCACCAGCGCAAAAGCCCCTTTTTTGTCGCCAACTGTGCAGCTTATGCGCCGACCCTTCTGGCGAGCGAAATTTTCGGGCATGAAAAAGGTGCATTTACCGGTGCCGTGCATCAGAAAAAGGGACGGATTGAACGTGCCGACGGGGAGACTCTTTTTCTCGATGAAATCGGAAATATAACATTGGAAACCCAGGTTTTGCTGCTGCGCTTTCTTCAGAATCACTGCTTTGAGCGAGTAGGGGGTGAAGAGACGGTCAAGGTCAATGTGCGGGTGCTGGCGGCGACCAACAAAAACCTTCAAGAAGAAGTCAATGAAGGCCGTTTTAGAAGCGACTTTTACTATCGTTTGAATGTCGTCAGCCTTCATTTGCCGCCTTTAAGGGAGCGCAAAGAAGACATTCCCTTACTGACGCAGCACTTCCTGAAAAAGTACAGTTTGATAGAAGGGAAAAAGGTCTCCAAATTTGATTCTGATGACATGCATCTATTGTTGGATTACCCCTGGCCGGGAAACGTGCGACAATTGGAAAACGCCATCAGCCATGCCGTCATTCTGACCCAGGGCACTGTGATTAATAAATACCATCTGCCCAAGTTTCTTGCCGAAAGTGTTGACGAACCCATCACAAGCTCCCTGGCTGAGAACGAACACCGTCTGATTCTACGGGTATTGCGGGAGTGCAATGGAAACAAGCATGAAGCCGCCCGCCGCCTTCAAATCAGTCGCAGCACACTATACAGTAAAATTCATCGCCACAAACTGTACGAAATATGACCAACCCGGGTCGGAATTCGGACAAAGCAGATATTCTAATAATATTAACCCATTGTATTCGATCTTAATTTGCAAACGGGTCGATTTCCGTACAATCTTCATGCCTGATATTTTGAGGGATAGGGATAGAAGCAGACCGTCCCGGATATTTTAATCATATAATTTTCTGAAATTTATAGAAAAAAAGGCACAGACGGCCTCAGGCGCGTGTCTTTTTTTATTTTGGCATGGAATTTGTCTAATTATAGAATGTTCTACCATAATACTAACACAGAAAAGCCTTTTCAATTCACATTTCATATTGTCGGAGGGAGGGTAAACCATGGAGACATTGCAGGCATTGGCAGATTTTGTGGAACAGGGTAAGGCTGAAGAAGCCAAAAAATTAACCCAAAAGCTTCTGGGCGAAAACGTCGGTCCGGATCAGATTGTCAAAGAGGGCCTGATAGCCGGATTGGATCAGCTGGGGGTAAAATTTGAAAAATTTGAGGCCTTTGTACCCGAGTTGATAACTGCCGGGATGGCCGCCCAATCAACCCTTGAGGTGCTGCGCCCTAAAATGACCGCCGGTTCGCTACACCAGGTTAAGGGAACGGTGGTCATCGGTACGGTCGAAGGCGATATTCATGACGTCGGAAAAAATATCGTTGCCATGATGCTTGAGGGCGGCGGATTCAAGGTTATTGACCTGGGCGTGGATGTGCCGGCTGAAAAGTTCATCAAAGAGGTAAAATATCAGGAGGCCGGGATTTTAGCTCTATCTGCGCTTTACAGTCCGACGCGATTGGCCATGAAAGACACGCTCCAAATGTTGATAGATGAGGGAATACGAGATGGGGTCAAGGTAATGGTTGGAGGGGCTCCCATCGATCAGGCATTCTGTGACCTGATCGAAGCGGACGGTTATGCGCCGGATGCGCCGAAGGCTTTTAAACTGGCTGAAAGCCTGGCGGCGAGCAGTTCGAAAGAATAATCGATCAACGTAAACAAAATAAACTTACTTCAAAGGAGAAACCAAAATGAAAGAAGATCAAGTTTATAAAGATCGAAGAGAGAAAATCAATGAACTGCGGGCCAAGAATGAAAAAATGACTCCCCGCGAAAGAGCTCTCAAGGCGATCAACTTTGAAGAGGCCGACCGGGTGACGATCGATAACTGGATGGTGCCTGAAATCAAAAAGCGCTGTATGGAATACTGGGGTTGCGAAAACGAAGAAGAGCTGCTGGCCTTTTTAGGGGTGGATGTTCGGGATAATTACGGCCCCAGTTACGTTGGACAGGAATTTAAAGAATTTGACGACGGCACCGTAGCCGACCTCTGGGGGGTGAGACGCAGGCACGTCATTTACGGCAAGGGAACCTCCCACGAAGGTATCTTTAAGGAAGTTTCCTGGTCCCCCCTGGAACACATGACGACGGTAGAAGAAATGGAAGCCTATGAGGGTTGGCCTTCACCGGATTGGTGGGATTATTCCAAGATGAAGGAAGACTGTGCCTATTGGCACCCGCAGTATTTTGTTCTCAACAAGGGCGATCGCCTGGATCGAACCGCCCAGCTCAAACCCATGATGTACCTGCGGGGTATTCAGCAGACCTTTGTTGATTTGGCCCAAAATCCCAAAATCGTAGAATTTATCCGGGACCGCGTTGTAAACTATTTCGTCGAATACAATCCCAAGGTGTTTGAGGCGGCCGATGGCGAAGTGGACATGTTCATGATGGGCGATGATGTCGGAGGCCAGCGGGGTCCGCTCTTGAGCCCGGAGATGTGGCGCCGCTATTTCAAGGACGGATTTAGAACCTATTGTGACATTGCTCACAAATACGGCCTGAAGGTGATGTATCACACCTGTGGCGATGTTTATGCACTTATCCCCGATTTTATAGATTGCGGTCTGGACATGTTACAGTCCCTGCAACCCCAGGCCACCAATATGGATATCAAACGGTTGAAGCAGGAATTCGGCAAAGATCTTTCCTTCCAGGGCGGTATGGACATCCAGCAGGTTTTGCCGCTCGGCACACCCGATGATGTTCGTGAGATGGTCAAGTACGCGGCTGACAATGCCAAGCCCGGCGGTGGCTATTTCTTCGGCACCGCCCACAACATCCAGGCCGACACGGACATGCAGAACGTCGTGGCGCTTTTTGAGGCCTATCATGAGTATGGTGTGTATTGAATCATTACGAATTGGAAGAAGGTGCCTATGGAAATCGTCGGCGAAAAAATTAATACCACCCGAAAGAGCGTGCGCAAGGCCGTTCAAGAACGGGACACCGCTTTTATTCAGGATTTGGCCCGCAAACAGTTTGAAGCCGGAGCGACCTATCTGGATGTGAATTCAGGCATGGCGCTTTACCCCGAAGAAGAAGCAGAGGATTTTGCCTGGCTGGTACCGACCATTCAAAAGGTCGTTGATGTGCCCCTGTGCATAGATTCAGGCCGTAAGGAAGCCATCGAAACGGCGTTGAAGTTGCATAAAGGCTCGGCCATGATTAATTCGGTCAATGGTGATCCGGAAAGTATGGACATGGTTTTTCCGCTGGCCAAGGAATATGAATGCAAGGTCATTGCACTGACTTCGAGCCGCGAAGGCAAAATCCCGGCCACCAGCGCGGAGCGGCTGACAATTGCCGAAAAGATCGGCAGCCAAGCCCAAAACCATGGAATTTCGCTCGAGAACATCTATTTTGATCTGCTGGTCATGCCGATCTCAACAGCCCATAACAATGCCCTCGTGTTTCTGGAAACACTGCAGGAAATCAAACAAACATTTAATACGGCCAAAACCATTTCGGGCTTGAGCAATATCTCCTTTGGCCTGCCCAATCGAAAATTGCTCAACCATGTGTTTCTGGTCCTGGGCTTGGGATTCGGCATGGATGCCGCCATTCTTGATCCCACGGATAAAAACATCATGGCGATGGTATTGGCCACAGAAACGATGGTGGGCAAGGATGCATATTGTACTCAATATATTCAAGCGTACAAAGACGGAAGGCTTGAAATTTAGAACAGCCTTCAGAAAGGGGGTGCTGGGTTGAAATTGGGCATTGGTAGGTTGTCAAGAAACCAACATCTAAAAGGAGGAGAAACTGCCATGAAAAGATGGATAATCATTATTTGTGCACTTTTTACCGTTGCATTGATAATGAGTTGCGCAGGCGAGAAACTGCCGGAAAAATTTGAGGTTTCGTTAACTCCCGCAAAAGGATATGAGGGACCTGCCAAGGGAACCGCAATTATCGATACCAAAAGCGGAACCGATGTCAGTATTAATATTACAGGTCTCACACCGGGTGAAGTTTATACAGCATTTTTTGTAAATATAAAAAGCAAAATGTTTGAAGGGATCGGAGAAGAACCTTATGTTTTGTCCGTGGACCAGAGTGGAGTGGTGAAAACGGATCTGAAAATCGGAAAGAATATGTACAAGAAGTATACAAAATTAGGGATCTTTTTGAATCCTGACAAAAAACCGGTCCATAATCCTTTGGGAGTCAAAGCCAAATTGGGTGCCTTGATAGCAAAGAAAAAGCCCAAGATGGTGCTTCAGGGCAAACTGAGATAGCCTTTATTTAAAAAGGCTTTAATAGCGGAAAACCGTTAAGGAGGAATTATATATGGCAACAGAAACATCTTATGATGCATCAACTATGTCAAATGACGCGATAATGTCAGCCTGGAGAAGTTGGCAGGTCCGGGCGTTTATCACGATCTGGATTACTTACGGGACGTTTTATCTTTGCCGGGCCAATATATCTTTTGCCTTGCCCGGTCTTTCGGCAGAATTCGGTTATTCCAAGACCATGTTGGGTTTGCTGGGTACGATGCTGTTTATTACGTACTCCCTTGGTCAGTTCATTAACGGGCAGCTGGGAGACAAGTTCGGCGCCCGTAAGCTGGTTGTCGTCGGCATGATCGTCTCAGCCTTGTTAAACATCGTATTCAGCTTTTCCACGGCCTTTGCCTTTATGCTGATCGTGTGGGGACTCAACGGCTATTTTCAGTCCATGGGCTGGTCGCCCCAGGTGAAAACCATGGCCAACTGGTTTACGGTCTCACAGCGGGGCAAGTGGATGGGCCTCATGGGCTCCTGTTACCAGATCGGTAATGCCTATACCTGGCTGCTGGTGTCCTGGATAGCGGCCAATTATGGCTGGCGCTCGATTTTCTGGATACCGGCGATTATCTTTCTGATCTCTGCGAGTCACTTTTTCTTGCGGCTGCGCAATGCACCGGAGGAAGTCGGACTACCGCCAATTGAAGAGCTCAGAAAAATGCTTGAAGGAGCGCCGGAAACCGGTGAAGGGTTGGATGCTGAATCAGCACCTGTTTGCACCGTTACTGAAGATACACACCTGGGATTCAAGCAAACCATAAGAATCTGTGTGACCAACCCTCGTATCTGGGCGGTGTCCGCCGCCTTTTTATGCCTGGACATCATCCGTTACGGATTTTTCTACTGGGCGCCGACATACCTGATCGAAGCTCAGGGAGCTTCAATTACCAGTGCGGGGCTTAAAGTCGCCGTACTGCCGTTGGCCGGTTCGGCCGGTGCCATTGTCACCGGTTGGGCTACGGGGAAATTTTTTCAAAATCGGCGGGCACCTGTGATTGCCATGTGTCTTTTCGTTCTGGCACTGTTTTCATGGTTTTTCTATATCGCACCGCCCGGTGCCTGGGTCTGGAGTCTGGTCTGTCTGGCGGTGATCGGATTTTGCACTTATGGCCCCCACGTGCTGATGGTCGGACATGCTGCCCAGGATTTTGCCGGCCGCAAAGCGGCGGCCTCGGCAGCGGGTTTCATCGACGGCTGGGGCTATGTCGGTGCTGCTATGACCGGCGTCTTCACCGGCTGGCTGGTGGAAAATTACGGCTGGGGTGCCGGCTTCTGGTACTGGATCATCGCGGCCCTGATCGGCGCATTCATCATGCTTGCGCTGTGGCGTGTTCCGGTAGTCGAAGTCGATTACGAAGAAGCCGCCTAAATTTAAGTATTTGTAATTAGCTTCTGTAAACTACAGGCATTGAGACATACGTTCGCGTAACCGAAAGGGCGGGGATCAACCCGCCCTTTATTTTTGTTAGCACGTGTTATAGTCAGTGACCCTGCCTAAAGTTAGGGTCAGTTTCAAACCGCTGAATGCTGTGATAGAAGTCGAGCGCGGCACGTCTCTTTTAAAGGCAGCTTTCCAGGCCGGAATACGCCTGGAGGCCGAGTGCGGTGGTATGGGCCGCTGCGGGAAATGCAAGCTGGTCGTCACCAAAGGGGTCTCTCCCGTAACTCCTAAGGAAAGGGAATATCTGACCCCTTTTGAGATAAACAATAAGGTCCGTCTGGCCTGTCAGGCGCTTGTACAGGCGCCGACACTTGTATCATTGCTCGCAGCATCTCCCGCAAAAGATCAAATCCTGGAAGAGGGCGTCAGCCGAACGGTTGCATTTGAGTCTGCCCTAAAAAAGCGGTTCCTCGAACTTCACAGGGCAGATTTAAAAAGTGAAAAACCATTGGATCAACTCATCTTCGGGTTTCTGGAGCAGGCCGGCATCAGAAGACCGATCTTTGATTTTTCCAGTCTTAAAACATTACCCTTACTGCTCCGGAATAATTCAGGCGGTGTGACCGCTTTGCTGCAAGACAGGCAGGTTCTGGGATTTGAAGCGGGGGATACCACGGATCGAATTTATGGTCTGGCCGTGGACATCGGAACCACCACCGTGGTCGGATATCTTTTCGACCTTAGCTCCGGCAATCTATTGGGGGTAGATTCAGCACTAAATTCCCAATCTTCTTATGGTAGCGATGTGGTCTCGCGGATTGAGCACGCCCTTGAGGTGCCGGAGGGTTTGAATCAACTGCAGTCGGAAGTGACGGCCACCATTAATCGTATTATCGAAAAGCTAGGCCGTCTGAAAAATATTTCCAGCAAAGAGATCTATTGTCTTATGCTGGTGGGCAATACGCCCATGAACCACCTTTTCTGGGGGATTTCACCCCATTTTCTTTCGCGATTCCCTTATAGTCCTCTGACGGCCGAGGCCTTATGCGTTTCGGCCAGGGATGTGGAAATTCAAATGAATCCTTTGGGCAGGGTTTTTTTCCTGCCTTTGATTTCCGGATTTATTGGTTCGGATACGGTGGGCGTGGTTTTGTCAACCGGGCTGCATAAAAGCAAACTGCCCCGGATGGCGATCGATATCGGTACCAATGGAGAAATTGTTCTAACCAATGGCAAGACCATAGTGGCTTGCTCCTGTGCCGCCGGACCGGCATTTGAAGGGGCCCACATTCAATGCGGCATGCGAGGAACCAGCGGGGCTATCGATCGCGTTTATTTATCAGATGGTGAGATCCGCTATCATGTCATCGATGAGGTGCCGCCCAAAGGAATCTGTGGATCCGGACTGGTGGATGCCATGGCGGTAATGCTGCAGGCCGGACTGGTCAACGGTAACGGACAGCTGTTGAACGCCGAAGCGGTCGCCAACCCGGCGTTGGCGCGCCTGATCGGTCGGGGAAAATACACGCAACTGGCACTCACCGGAGAGGGCCAGCCCGCCGGAGGGGAAAAAGTTGTCGTTATCCGCAAAGATATCAGTGAGTTGCAGTTAGCCAAAGGTGCCATACGGGCTGGAATTAAAATATTGATGGACAGGCTGGGTCTGCGGGAACCGGATATCCGGGAGGTTTATCTGGCAGGTGGATTTGGCAACTATGTGAGCCCCGAAAGTGCTGTTACTATCGGCCTTTTGCCGACTTTTCAGAAGGCCAAAATAACACCGGTCGGAAATGCGGCCGGGAGCGGCGCTAAAATGGCCCTGTTATCCACCAAAGCCTTTAAAGAAGCGGTTAAGATCGCTGAGCGAGTCGAACATGTTGAACTTGCCAACATTCCACAATTTCAGCAAGAATTTGCAAAAGGAGTGCTTTTTTAAACATGGATCTCAGAAAAGTATTACCCAGAGGAGAAATTTCAAAAGAAGCCATGCAAGCCTTAGCCCCGGTATTTGCAGGTGAGGTACTGGTGAAAAAACAGCGCTACGCCGAAGCAGCAACCAAATACCGACAGGCCCTGGACAATTTTCCGGCCCGCAGCAGCGGCCGCTTTATGGTTTATAACAAGCTGGGTATCGCTTATGAAAAGCTTGAAAATTACAGCCGGGCCATAGAAGTTTATAAAAAATGTGTCAGCGAAGGGTCGATCACCCCTTTTACCTACCATCGCCTGGCGAGTCTGCATTTTGAGTTGGGGAAATTAATACCTGCCTTTGAATACTGCCAAAAAGGAATAAAGTCATTGAAACCGGCAAAAACCGACTTTTTTCAAGAACTGTATTTCCATTTCACCTTTCGCAAACTAGTGTGGAAAATAAAACGTCGCATGAAGAGTATCACATTGGCAAAAAAGTCGGGCGCCAATAAGAAAACTTAAATATGAACGTAACTTAACAGATTTGGCAAGGAGGCCCTTCAGATGAGTGAATTGCAAGCGATCGCACACAAGGTGGAAAAAGGGAAAAACCTCGAGGTTCCCGAGGCCGTAAAGACTGCCCTGGATAATGGCATTGCGCCCTATGAAGTATTGGTAGATGGTCTTCAAGCCGGACTGCTGGTTATGGGCGAGCGCTTCAAACAGAACCAATGTTTTATTCCGGAACTGCTGTTATGCGCCAGGGCCATGAAGGCCGGCGTGGAAATCCTCAGACCGTTGCTTGTTGAAACCGGCGCGAAACCGATAGCGAAGGTTGTGCTGGGAACGGTAAAAGATGACTTGCATGATATCGGTAAAAACATGGTGGGTATGATGCTGGAAGGTTCCGGATTCCAAATCATCGATCTGGGAATTAATGTTTCAGAGGAAAAGTTTGTGGAGACCGTCAAAAATGAAAAACCCTCTATTTTGGCGAT
Organism: uncultured bacterium; assembly: GCA_965370395.1. Lineage (GTDB taxonomy): Bacteria > Desulfobacterota > Desulfobacteria > Desulfobacterales > JAHEIW01 > JAHEIW01. The sequence goes on along the minus strand of CBDUUO010000054.1, from coordinate 2,580 downwards.
GTCAGCACTTTTGAGCACGACTGCACCGCATCTTAAAACAACCATCGAGATTTTAAAGGAGATCGGTATGCGTGATAATGTTAAAGTGCTGGTGGGGGGTGCTCCGATTACCGCCGATTATGCCATGGAGATTGGTGCTGATGGATTTGCCTCTGATGCCGCCCATGCGGTCGACAAAGCCAATGAGCTTTTATAAGGAGGAAACTTAATGAAACCGCGCGAGAGATTTCTTAAGGCCATTAAAAGGCAGGAGCCCGATAAAGTGCCTCAACTCGTTCGTTGGGGAAAAGAGGTCGGCGAAAGACTTTCTGCCATATACGGTATTGCCGGAGAAGAGCTGGGAATTCGAGTTGGCAATGATGCCGTTGTATGTCAAGTCGGCATTAATGCTTACATGGAAATGAGCATCGGAGATCTTAAAGATGGAGAAACCGTTACCTCGGAATGGGGGGTTGTGTACCAGCGTCAATCTGGATTTAATAATCCAATTGCATACCCTTTAAAATCCCGTGAAGATCTAAATAATTTTGTTTTTCCAGATCCGCATGCGGATTTTAGAATGAATCAAGTCAAAGAAGTCATGTCTAAGTACCATGAAGATTACGCCGTTATTGTCGATCTTTCCAGTACCTTGTTTGAACCGGCGATGGCACACTTGCGGGGAATGGAGAATTTTCTTCTGGACTGTTATGATGATCCGGCTTGGGTCGGTTCTCTGTTAGACGGGCTTGCTGACTATTATATTCAATTAGGTCTGCGGGCTGTGAAAAAAGGGGTCGACATTATCCGTATTGGCGATGACATCGGGACGCAGACGGCAATGTTGATTCCGCCGGATTTATGGCGGGACTTGGTACAACCCAGGCTTGACAGAATGATCCAGGCGTTCAAAAAAATAAATCCTGAAATTATCATCTTATATCATTCCTGTGGCGATTTTAGACCGATTATCGGTGACTTAATCCAGCTTGGCGTTGAGTTTCTAAGCACCATGCAACCGGTCGGCAGCATGGATCTTTCTGAGATTAAAAAAGAATTTGGCGCCAGCGTGGCCTTCAAGGGCGGACTGGATACCCAACAACTTCTACCGCATGGCACTCCCGCAGAAGTCCGAGCAGGTGTTAAGGATCTAATCAATACATTGGCCGTCGGCGGGGGATATGTTTTCATGCCTGCCCACTTACTCTATCAGGATGTTCCTATTGAAAATATATGGGCGATGCTGCAGGCCGTCAAAGATTATGGCGGGTATCCTTTAAAAAATTGAGATGGATTTTTCTTGCGTAATAAAATGATTTTTTTTTAAAAGCCCTCCTTTCATGCTGCATGACCCTATTGATTTAGCAAGAGATTGTTGTGCCATTTTCCACTTTTCCTGCCTTCATGAACTTTTAACGCTATTCTAATACGGCCCTAACAATTCAAAGCTAAAATGAATGCAAAAGGAGTCGGATTCAATAGCCCTTGTGTTGACAAAAGGGTTTCATCCGGCTCTCTGAAGGAGGGCAAAATATGATAGATAAAAAACGAAAAAAGAAATGGTCTGAAACGTGGTGGGGTCTGTTGTGGACCCTTGCGATGGTAGAGGCGAATCCGGGGCGTGGTATACGCGTTTTCATGGAAGTCGATAAAGATCTTGAGGACCTGACGGTGGTGGACGACAATCATCCAGGTCGGAAACCTTCCCGGCCAAGCAAGCCAAAACGAATAACACCATGTCCGGCCGGTGCTACAACTTGTGAAATAAGACTTAGAGCGGTATCCCATCCGTAATGTTGCTTTCTCGCAACCGATGAAAATTTTAGGGTTCTCTCATAACCAAAAGCGGTTTTTGTTTGATCGGATGAGGCAGGGAGGATAGATTGGCAGTTTTAGGATTCAGTAGCAGTCCAATCATCGGTGGCAATGTAGACAGAATGGTTCAAGCGGTCCTGAAAAATGCCGGAGAATCGACTCAGTTTTTTAATCTGACAGAGTTGACTTTTGGTCCGTGTAGAGCATGCGCACATTTATGTGCTAAGGATAACCGCTGTAAGCTAGACGACGATCTTAAACATTTATATGCCAGAATCGCATCTTCTGAAGCCATCATTCTGGGCACGCCCATTTATCACGGCAATATGAATGGTTTCATGACCCTATTCCTTGAAAGGCTCTGGGCGTTTCGGCATCTAAAATTTCCTTTGAAAGGAAAGCCGTTTGCCGTTGTGTCCTCAGGAGGGGGGGTAAACCCTCCCGAAAAGGCTATAGAGGCGGTTAAGCTTCGCATGACGGCATACCGAGCCACTTTTATTGGAAGTGTCTGGTTTGATTCGGGTATTTTGCCCTGTTTTAATTGTGGATACGGACTTGCCTGCAAGGTTGGAAGGTTAATTGATGTTTATGGCGAAGCGGGTCAAAAAAGCATGAAAATAACGAAAGAATTCTTTAAGCGTTGGGAGGATTCCCCCGAGGTCGTGTCTAGAATAGATGAATTGGGTTATAAAATAAAATCTTTCTTAGCTGATTAGATGGATTTTATATTCTTTTTCGTGGTTATCCAGAAAGAACAAGTGGTATTGAATGTGGGAGCGGCTTCCA
>CBDUUO010000053.1:0-12078 GCA_965370395.1 uncultured bacterium | reverse complement strand
CGCGAGCGACATCCACAAATATTCAATTTGCAATCTTCAATTTTCAATTCCCCGATAAACCGGGATTTCCGCTTCGCTCCAACCGGCTTGTCCGGGTTAGGCACCTATCAACATTATATAGACAATTTGTATCCAGCTAAGAGGAGGGCATTATGGCTATTTCACCGGATAAGGAAAAAGCATTAGAAACTGCTATGACCCAGGTCGAGCGCCAGTTTGGTAAAGGTTCCATTATGAAACTGGGGAGCCGTCCGGTAGTCGATGTGCCGGTTATTTCTACCAGTTCGCTTGCCCTTGATAAGGCGTTGGGAATCGGCGGGTTGCCCCGGGGAAGAGTTACTGAAATTTACGGCCCCGAGGCTTCCGGCAAAACCACGCTTGCGCTTCATGCGGTGGCCGAAGCCCAGAAGAAAGACGGCATTGCCGCCTTTATCGATGCGGAACATGCGCTTGATATCGTGTATGCCAAAAAACTCGGGGTCAATTGCGACGATCTGCTCGTTGCCCAGCCGGATACGGGCGAACAGGCACTTGAAATTACCGATATGCTGGTGAGAAGCGGCGCCGTTGACATCCTGGTGATTGACTCGGTGGCCGCGTTGGTGCCGCGGGCTGAAATTGAAGGTGAAATGGGAGACTCCCATATGGGCCTTCAAGCCCGGCTGATGTCGCAGGCGCTGCGCAAGCTAGCCGGTACCATCAGTAAAACCATGACTTCGGTTGTTTTTATCAATCAGATCCGGATGAAAATCGGCGTGATGTTCGGAAACCCCGAAACCACCACCGGCGGCAATGCGCTGAAATTTTATTCCTCCGTCAGGCTCGACATCCGGCGAATCGGACAGATCAAAGACGGGCAGGAGGTTGTCGGAAACCGCACGCGGGTTCGGGTGGTCAAAAACAAAATGGCACCGCCATTTACCGACGCTGAGTTTGACATCATGTACGGGGAAGGCATTTCAAGACCCGGGGATTTAATTGACGTGGGCGTTGAAACCGGCATTATCGACAAAAGCGGGTCCTGGTACTCCCATGGTGGCGAACGCATTGGGCAGGGGCGGGAGAATGTCAAAAAATTTCTGAAAGACAATCCCGACCTTTACGAAACCATGTACCTTAAAGCCAGAGAGGCACTGGGGCTTTCCGGTGCGGCAAAAGCGGAAACTGAGAACACCCAGGAGGAAAAGGGCTGAATTGGAGATATCAATGACGGGTACTGACGTTCGCACCCAATTTTTAAACTATTTTGAAAAGCATCATCACCGGATTGTTCGCAGTTCATCACTGGTGCCTCAGGATGATCCCACTTTGCTGTTTATCAATGCAGGAATGGTGCAGTTTAAACGGGTATTCCTCGGTGAAGACAAAAGAGGATATGTAAGGGCAACAACGTCTCAGAAATGTGTGCGTGCCGGGGGCAAGCACAACGATCTTGAAAATGTCGGTTATACCGCGCGACATCATACCTTTTTTGAGATGCTGGGCAACTTTTCCTTTGGAGATTATTTTAAAGAGGGTGCCATTGAATTTGCCTGGGATTTGTTAACCAATGGTTATGGGCTGCCGGGAGATAAATTGTACGGTTCCATTTACCTTGATGACGATGAAGCCTACGAGCTATGGCGAAAAAACATCGGCCTGCCGGATGACCGCATTGTAAGATTTGGAGAAGAAGACAACTTCTGGTCTATGGGAGATACCGGCCCCTGCGGCCCCTGTTCGGAAATTCTTATCGACCGCGGCGAACAATATGGATGTGGCCAACCGGATTGTGCGGTGGGTTGTGAATGCGATCGCTATCTGGAGATCTGGAACCTGGTGTTTATGCAATTTAATCGTGATGCCTCCGGGAAGATGACGCCGCTGCCCAAACCCAGCATCGACACCGGCCTGGGGCTTGAACGCCTCGTTTCGATCATTCAGGACGTGCCGACCAATTATGATACGGACCTCATCCTGCCCATCATTCAGCAGACGGAGAACCTGGCGCAACGGCGATTCGGTGAATCCCGGGGAACCGATGTGGCCATGAAGGTCATTGCGGATCACAGCCGGGCGGCCGCCTTTCTGATCGGTGATGGCATTATGCCCTCCAATGAGGGCCGGGGATATGTGCTGCGCCGCATTTTGCGCCGGGCCATTCGCTACGGGCGCAATATCGGCCTGAATCGGCCGTTTCTGCATAAAACCGCAGGGGTGGTGTTTGATATTATGAAGCCTGCCTATCCCGAACTTTCCGAGGCCGCTGCCTTTATCACCAACATCATCGAGAACGAAGAGGTGCGATTCCTTGAGACTCTGGACACGGGTTTGAAGCTGTTAAACGATACGCTGTCTGAGATCAAGGCCAAGGGTGAAACCCGGGTGCCCGGTGATGTCATTTTCAAACTCTATGACACCTTTGGTTTTCCGGTGGATATCGTGCGGGATGTGGTTCGGGATGAAAACATGAGTCTCGATTTGGAAGGATTTGACAACGCCATGGACGCGCAGCGTGCTCGATCCCGGTCCGTGGCCACCTTTGCGAGTATCAGCGATGCTTATAAAAAATTGTCGGCCCGGGGATTCAAACCGGAGTTTCGGGGTTACGAGATGCTTACCACCGAATCCAAAGTCAAGCTCATCGTTGAAGGGGACAATGAAATTTCTGAAGCCGCTGCAGGCCAATCCGTTGAACTGGTTACCGATGAAACACCGTTCTATGCGGAGTCCGGCGGGCAGGTCGGTGACTCCGGTAAAATTACCGCTAAGAATTTTGAAATGGAAGTGGTGGATACGATCAAGGATCCCACCGGGCTTGTCATCCATAAAGGAAATGTAATCGCCGGAAAAATAAAAAAAGGCCAAAAAGTGACGCTTAGTGTGGATGGGGCCGAACGCGAAGCAACCGCCTTGAATCATACGGCCACTCACATTCTGCATGCCGTTTTGCGCGAGGTTCTCGGAGAGCATGTCAAACAGGCCGGTTCGCTGGTTGCGCCGGATCGATTGCGCTTTGATTTTACCCACTTTTCCCAGGTAGACCCTGAAACCCTTGCGGAAATCGAAACCCGTGTCAATCGCCGAATCCGCGAGAACGTTCCCACGCACACGGAAGAGATGGAAGCCGAAGCGGCTTTTAAATCAGGGGCCACGGCGCTTTTTGAAGAAAAGTACGGCGATCGTGTCCGGGTCGTTTCTCTATCCGATTTCAGCAAAGAGCTTTGCGGCGGGACGCATACCGGCAAAACCGGTGATATCGGCCTTTTTAAAATTGTCAGCGAATCCAGTATCGCCTCCGGTGTCCGACGTATCGAAGCTTTAACGGGCGAAGGCGCAGTTGAATATGTTCAGAAGACGTCCAGGCTGCTGGAGGACAGCGCTCATCTGGTCAAAGAAAAGCCGGACGCCGTGGCGTCTAAAATCAAAAAGATGTTAAGTGATTTAAAAGCGCTCGAAAAAGAGATTGATCATCTCAAGGCCAAAATGGCCACCGACTCGGCTGAAGTCGACGGCGAAGCCATTCAAACGATCAACAATACCAAGGTTTTGATCCAAAAGGTAACGGTGGATAATCCTGCTGCGCTCAGAGATCTGGCGGACAGACTCAAAGAAAAGATTAAATCCGGTATCGTTGTGCTGGGAAGTGTTAACGGCCCAAAAGCGTTTTTGATCGTGGGGGTGACCAAAGATCTAACCCATCGCTTTCATGCCGGAAATGTGATTAAACAAATCGCCGCAATCGTGGGGGGCAGCGGTGGGGGGCGGCCGGATATGGCCCAGGCCGGCGGCACGCAACCTGAAAATCTGGATCGGGCCCTAAAAAAAGCCTACAAAGTAATCGAAAACAGCTAAAATCGAATGGGTAAAAGCTGTTCTTCGAAAAAATCGGGGTCCATTGCTTCAACAAGTCTTTTGCGAATGGCGACCATTTTTTTTAGAAACGTTTTCTGTTCTCCGTCAACTTTCCAGGCCACATAGTTGACAACGTTTTCATCCATTTTTCAATACATCAATCATCGTGTAAACGTTTCCTTGAGCACCCTCGCTGACTCTGGCCTCTAAATACAGCACTGCATCTAAGGAGCCCCGGGCATATACGTCACGGCCGTTGACGTTGTGGGTAAATTCAAAGCGAACGGTTTTATCGCCGGAAATCAAGAGGTAGGTATGCCAGCCATGACCGGCAAGGTATTCTTGCGGAATGCCCCATTGGGCGGTTTGAATTTGGGGGTCCCGCTCTTTAACAATTTGATCCTCACTAAAGCTTAAACCCATTTGATTGAAATATCGAACCATGGCTTTCGCCGTACCGCTGGTGTCGGCTTTTCCTTTTTGATGGCTTTCTTTAATTTCCAGAGAATAGCCCTTGAAAAGATCAGGAAAGGTTTGGGCTGCATATTCCATCATGGCCTGAAATCCGACAATTTGTTTAGCCATATTCGGCGCAATAACAGCCGAAATTGATGATGCCCGCACGGACGCTTCAAGATGATGGCGATCTCCGCCGGTGGTGCCCATGACAAACGGCAATTGGTATTTGCAATAAAACTCAGCATTGGCGTTTAGCGCCGAGGGATGGGTATAATCAACACTGACAAATGCCCCCTCTTTTTGCTTTAAGTCTTCAATGACCTGCTCCCTCTCCTCCGGTTTGATCAGACGGATGGAGATCGTTTCGATTTTGTGCTCGGCCGCCTGGATTTCCGGACCGGTCAGAGAACAGGGCACAAGCTCGAAACGGTCGTCAGCTGAAATATGCCGGGCTACATTTACGGCCATGTTGCCGGGAATTCCGTTGACCATTACTTTTACGCGACTCATTTTTCCCTCCTTTGGCTGTCAAGCCAGATTTTTACCTGAGCGTTTCAAATTGATCATGCGCGATGATCGTGTCTGTAAGGGCACTCAGCATTGGCAATTTTTTGTCTTCATGATTCTTAAGGTTGTGCCGGAAGGTTCGGACGGCTGCCGGGATATATTTTTCAAAATGTGCCTTTCCTTTGACGCGGGTCAAATGCCCAAAAGCTCCCAGAATCTGAAGGTTGCGGGTCAAACAGCAAAACCGATAGCAGCGGTTGAAATTGTCAGCATTCAGATTCATCGGCCCTTGCAGTTTTTTTAGCGCGTATGCGAGAAGCTGAGTTTGGATGTCTTGCGGCAAATCGACATAAGGATCAATCAGCAACGACGCCAGGTCGTATTGGATGGGGCCCATGCGAGCTCCCTGAAAATCGATAAAATAAATCCGATCATTTTTAATCATAATATTGCGGGACTGAAAATCCCGATGCATAAGGCCCTGCACCGCATGCTTCAAGGCATTTTCAGCCAGAAATTCAAATTCTTTTTTAAAATCCGCATACTTAATTTTTAAATCCAGGTATGTATTTAAGAAAGCATCCACAAAATAGCGGCATTCTTTTTCCAGAATCAGTGTTTTACTGTAACGGGGTGTCTGGTAGCTCCAGGCGGTGTCGAATTGATCAACACCGGATGCGGAAAATTTCGTCAGCAGATGAATCACCGATTGATACAGGCCGATTACCTTTTCAAAATGATCGGTTTGTTGCACAGCCCTTTGCAAGTCAAGATTTCCAAGATCCTCCAGAAACACATATCCGGCAAAGGGATCCCCTTCATAGATCTGAGGTACCGGCAAGCTCCGGCTGAAAAGATGCCGACCGATGTTTAGGAATGCATCGGCCTCATCAACCCGATCCGATTTCTTGATACCGTGATCAACCAGAATCATCGATTTTTGGCCCATTTTTAAACGATACCATTGCCGGTCAGAGCCATCGCCTTTGAGATGCTCACGGCTGGCTGCCCGGATTTGTATGTCAGGAAAGACCCGCTGAAACGTCCGGGGTGTTATGGTTTCAAACACGGCTAACTTATACCGCTCCGCGGTACCGATATCTTTCCAGTAGGCATTGTGGGAGATATACGCTTTTATTTTTTTCCCTTTTGCGATCATACGGGTATAGGCATCAATGCTGCTCGCCGGCATCTCGGCTGCGATGAATTTTAGAATTTCCGGATCCAGCACCTGGATGCCGGTAAAGGTGAGCGCAGATTCCGTAGGCCTATCGGGTGCACCTGAAGGCTGATGAAATTCGGCTACAAAACCATCGGCGTCGCTTATAACGCTGTTAAATTCAGGGTCGTCTGCCAGCACGAGGGTTGCCGGGTATACATGCTGACAGTGGAAATCATAAACCTCTCTGAAATCGATTGTGGTGACAATGTCGGCGTTAATCACCATAAAGGGTTGATTATTCCAGAAATCTTTAACATTTATGATTGCACCGCCGGTTCCAAGGATATGCGGTTCATATCGGGTTTCAATCGGGATGGCATAAGTTTGTTGCGCGATAAACGCTTCGATTTGGGCATGCAGATGGTGGGTGTTGATCATAATTGACTCACAGCAGGCTTCGATCAGTTTGGTGATCGTGATATCCAGCAGGGGCCTGCCGGAAATTGTAAAAAGGGGTTTGGGGGTGTGGTCTGTGTAAGGGCGCAGCCGTGTTCCCAGGCCCGCTGACAGAATCAATGCTCTCATATTTCCGGTCTGACTAATTTTGAAGCGTTTTTAATGATTTTTGAATGGCTTCAGAGTAGGGTTCGATTCTTTCAGTGCTGTCGGATCCTTTTATGCCCTTGCCGGTAAAATAATCGACTGCATTTCGGTAACTGACTTTGGAAAGCGCTTCCGGATGCTCAATTTCATGCCGTTTAAACATGTGGTTTCCGCTGTTTTCGATTTTTTTCAGGCGATCTTTGACATCCATTGAGTCTTGAGAGTTGTTCTGAAAAAAGTTTAATACAATCCAGTAGGATTCAAAGTAAGTTTTTAAAAAAATGGAGTATAGTCTAAGTTTTCGAAAGCCGGATGAGGTGACATTATAGGTGTCGGGGATCGTTTGGTGAGGCATTAAAATTGCGTCATCAATAAAGGCCTTAATGCTTTTGCGTACATAAAATTCAGGTGATTTATCTATATCGTAGGCAAATTCGAATTTAAAGAAATTTTGCAGGAATTTGTAATGGGAATGCAGATCGGAAGCCGAAAATTGAAAAGCATCTTTTTCAAGAATCGCAAGCGCCGTAAAAACCGCCGGAATGAAAAACGCAATACAATTGTTTTTGTAGTATTCCAGAAACGGTCGTTTGGAAGCATTGATTAAATAGCTTCTTTTTGAATACGGAATATCTTTTTCTTTTGAAACCGGTTCTATAAACTTGCTCTGAACAAAAGCATCCAGTGCATGCTCAATTGAACGAACATGATCTAACACCAGTGTATCGGCTAGTTTGGCATCCTGTGCCGCTAAATAGTTCAAGTAGGTTTCGATAATCGACATTATCTGGCTATATGAAAACCGATTCCGGGCGCAGTTCAAAATCGCACTGGCGACCAATCCGTAGGCCGTGACGACCGCAGAGCGGTTGATCGCGTTGATGATCCGGTATCCGAGATTCCGGCACAGATCATTTTGTTCTTTAGGCTTCATTTCCGCCAGGGGTATTCTGAATTTCGTAATAAATTCATTCATTGATATGGGGTCGTTAAATTGGACGTAAATTTTGCCGTAACGCTTTTTTAAAAACTTTCTGGCTTTGAGAACACCTTTAAGCGTTTCGGGTTCTTTTTTCCCGCCCTCGAGTTCCTGCAAATACGACGTTTCTTCCAGAACTCGGTCATAGCCGATATAAATCGGCACAATAATCATATCCTCACAGGCACCGTTTTTATACGCATTGATCAGAATGGAAAGCAAACCCAGTTTGGGCATCAGTAGTTTACCGGTGCGGCTGCGGCCCCCTTCAATGAACTGTTCGATGTTATATCCTTCTTCCAGCAGCCGATGGATATATTCAGCAAAGACTTTTGAATACAGGACCGCACCGCGAAATGTCCGTCGGATGAAAAACGCACCGCCGCTGCGAAATAGCGGACCCATGGGCCAAAATGATAAATTTTTCCCTGCTGCAACCAGGGGAACCGGCATATTATTATGATACAACAGGTAGGACAGGATCAGATAATCGATATGGCTTTTATGGCAGGGAATGAGAACTAACGGCCCTTTTAGAGCCAGTCTTTTGACTTTATTCAGGGCATTATTATTGATCGTGACCCCGTCAAACATGGTGCGAATAATCCATCCGACTAGGACCGAAAAAATTTTGATATAAGCCGGGCTATAGCCGGCGGCAATCTCTTCGAGATATCCATCTGCTTTTTTACGGACTTCGTGAATCGGAATGTTCCGGGTCTTCGAGTATTTATCCATAAATTCCTGAAACCGCTGGCTGGTCAGAATACTTTCCTTTAATTCCTGCCTGGTTTTGAGGATCGGACCGGTAATCGTTTGGCGGTGGCGGTTCAGTTGAACCAGTAAATTACGCCTCAGCATCAGGGATTGATACTCAACCGGCTGGTTTCGAATAGACTCATTTTGCAGATATGTTTTAAGGTTCACCGGCTCGGATACCTCAAAGAAGACTTTGCCCGGATTCTTGAACAATGCAAACAGACGACGGGTTCTGCCGGGTTTGTCCTCGGGACCGAATAAAATATCGATCAGGGTCGGAATCGACCGATGGGGGTTTTTGCTGAAAAACATGAGTTGCGGGATGATATATACCGGACGCTCGGTTGTTTTTTGCAATTCAATCAGGTATTGAATGGGGTCAGTTTTGGCTTTGACAAAGCGACGATAAAACCCTTTTTTGCTCACCAGCGAAAGCATGCCGGCCTTGCCTTCTAGCAGGCTCTGCGCGATATAACCGCTTTTATACGGGTTGGGAAACGTCCGCTTGTGAATAAAGTAATCGATGTGCGCCAGCATCATTTTAATTAGACGCGAAACCGGCTGCCAGGAATAAACTTGATAGTCAAAACCGATTTGCGGGTACGGGAGATTGTTTTGCTGATAGCGCCTGTAATAAAACAGGTATTCAAAATGACTTTTAAATTTGGTTGCGTAAACGATAACCCCATCGTCTTCAATTTGCTCCAGTACGGTGGTCTGATCTCTGTGGGTCTTGATACCGGAATAGAACAACTTAAGGATGAACGATGGCAGCCAACCAATCTTTTCCGGCAAGTAGCAGCTATAATGGTTGTGGGTCCCTTTGAGCACTCGATGGATCCAATTGCTCAAATTCCGGCTGTGTTTTGCTGCCATCAAATCAACCTTTTTTTCTTTGAACACTTGCTGCCTTTGATTTCGAATTTATTAAGATTACGGTGATCTAATTTAAGTGAAGACCGATTTGTTTTACATGGATTTCGGAGGATTAACTGCTGGAGTCTGTCAGTGTATTAAAAATTTTATAAAATTAAAAATTAACAGAATAAATGATACTTTGCAATATTTTATTCGAAACGCTAGTTTTTATTTGACGCCCAAAGCGAATCATACTAATAATACTATAATATCCATCTGTAAAGCCAATCTAATCTTTGGAACCGATTTTAAGTTTTAAGTGAAAGGAGGTTAATGCGAACATGAAAACTTTAATTGGTGGCGCGATCGCAGCGGCACTGGGCCTCGTTGGCCTTGTCATTTGGTGGGGACAGTTTTTAATGGTTCTGGCCGGCATAGTCCCTGCGATGCTTTTGCTGGGCGGTGCTTTAGCCGTTTATCTCGGCTTTGACGAGCTCAAAGATACCTGGAAACCGGATGAAGATGCCGAACCCCCCCCTGAAAGTAGTGAAAATGAAAACGTAGAAAAATATAAAAAAGAAATCGATGATCTCAAAGGCGAGATCGAAACACTGAAGAAGGATTAGTCGCTTTTGGGTTAGAAAACGAGAACCTATCTCAAAAATGTGGATCAGGGTTAAGGGCTCCCGCAAAATGCGGGATTTCACATCTTTATTTTATAGATTAATGAGTTCAAAAGGCGCGTTGAGAACAAACAATAAATAATCAGATGCGAAATTCCGCTTACACCGGCGGAGACAACGCCGCCATGGGCACTTAGTCCGCGGATTGAGATAGGTTTTATTAGAGCCCGGTGTGCAGACATGCTGGGCTCTATTTATTTTCTCTCTTTGGAATGTTTGATTGCGGATGTCGCCAAGAAATCTGCCCGTTCATTGTCTTCATCGCCGGCGTGACCTTTTACCTTGACGATCTTCAAATTTTTAAACTTTTTCATCGTTTTTTTTATCGATAGCACCATTTCATTATTGGCTTTGGCTTTCCAGCCAAGTGCCAGGACCCCATAAGCATACCTGCTGTCTGTGAAAATCCGCACCGGAAGATCGGTTTTTTTCACTGCCAGCAATCCCGCCTGAATTGCCTTAAGCTCGGCGATATTGTTGGTTGCCAGGCCGATATATTCTGATATTTCTTTTTCATGTGTGCCAAAGCGCAGGACCACACCGATACCCGACGGACCCGGATTGCCGGAAGAAGCGCCGTCCGTAAAAATAAGAATTCCTTCCTTATCGCCGGTTTGAGCCTCCGGCGTGTTGTTTTCGGTCTGTTGAGTTATCTCCGGATCGGAATCGAGGGGTTTTATATTGCTCTTGCGGACCCAGTATTCATGAGTTTGATTCAGTTGATATTTGATCAAGACCTTGCCGTTTTCTTCAACCGGCTTTCCGGAACGATCGACTGCAAGCCAGACCTTGTTTTTTTTAAAGCGCATTCGCTTCCATTCCGGTTTGTCCGGTTCCACTTGTGTTTCTCCCCAATTTGTCAGGTGTCAGAGGTCAGAGGTCAGAAGACAGATGACAGAAGACAGATGACAGAAGTCAGATGACAGAAGTCAGATGACAGAGGACATGCGTTATAAAATGGACTCGGAATTCAGTCCTCTGCTTTCTGTTTTCTGACCTCTGTTTTATGACCTCTGAACCTGATCATTTATACAGATGAAACGTCCGGCTGATTTCAAAAAATTCATGAAGTTCGGCTTGCCAGGATTCTATAATCGTTTCGATGGGCTCCATATTTTCAAGGCGACTGCGAATTTTGCCATCCCCGATAATCAGATCGATCGGAAGTTGCCTTGTTTCGTACTCATAGGGCGGCGGCTTCCATTTAAACGCTTCTTTGTGATGAAGAATGACGGCTTGAAGCAGTCGCAGACCGGTCTCATACGGTCGGAATTCATCCGGGTCTGTGACATGAATCTGAAACCCCCTGCACGGGTGGGCCTGCCATTTGTTTGCGGTGGGCTCAAAGACAACCTCCCTGAGGATAATGCCCGGGATCGATTCGGGGCCGACGGTGGCAACAATTTTTTCTGGATTTATGTACGGAGCGCCAAAAAGCTCAAAGGGCTGGGTTGTCCCGCGGCCTTCGGAAACATTGGTCCCTTCCCATATGACCTGGCCCGCATAAACCATAGTTGAAACAGGGCTGGGGAGGTTGGGTGAGGGTGGCACCCATGGAAGTCCCGTCTGCCGGAAAAACATCGAACGCCGCCAGTCTTTCATTTGAATGACCTCAAGGTCACAGCCAATCTCAAAGTGCTCATTGAAAAGGTGCGCCAGTTCACCGATGGTTAGCCCATGTCGCATGGGCAGCGGAAAGCGCCCGACAAATGAACGCCACTCAGGTTTGAGGCAGTTACCCTCTATGGTTAAGCCGTTAATCGGATTGGGACGGTCAAGAACCACCACTTTTTTATTCAATGCTTCGGCGGCCTCAAGGCAATAGGATAATGTATATATAAACGTGTAGACTCGGGTACCGACATCCTGTAGATCAACCAAAAGCACATCAATGGGGTCAAGCATTTCTTCAGTGGGGATACGGGTTTTTCCGTAAAGGCTATAAACCGGTATTTTTAAAACTGGATCCTTTATATCTGCGGATTCGATCATGTTGTCCTGTTTTTCGGCGAAAAATCCGTGTTGCGGAGAATACAGGGCGGTCAGTTTGCCCGGCAAGCGGCGATGGACTCGCAAACGCGCGTGATTGAACATCCGGTCCACAGAAGCCGGATTGCACAAAAGCCCCAGACGGGTGTTTGCCGCCCATTTGGGTGGTGCCTCTAAAAATCTTTCCAGTCCGGTCTGCACCATTGTCAACGGGCACTCCTTATCTTGAAGGTGGTTTCATAACC
>CBDUUO010000052.1:0-12160 GCA_965370395.1 uncultured bacterium | reverse complement strand
CCCGCTTTAAATCCGTTGCCGAATGCGGCCCCATTTAACCACAGCGCTAGCAGCCGCAATCCACAAATGGGCTGATTTGAATACCGGTACACCGATTTCTTCGATGGCGTGTGACATTTTGTGGGTGTACCGTCCACCCACTGCCCCGCATAGAATCGGTTTGGATGATATGCGGTTTATCTGGTCCAATGCGTCCACAATGCCTTCATCCAGCGGAGTGTCTTGGAAAACGAACCAGTTCATGATGACATCCACTCCCGGGTCGTTGAGCAGGCATTCCATTGCAAAATGATAATCACTGGAACTAGCCGAACCGGTAATGTCAACCGGATTTTTGCAGATATAAAACGCCGGATAATGGGCTTCCATTTTTTCAATGGTGGCAGAACGGAGGGTTGCGATTTCCAGTTGGTGTTGATCGAATAGATCGATAGCATTGACCATGGGACCGGCCCCGTTGCTGATCATGGAAATGGCCGGCCCTTGAGCCGGTGGCTGCAGCGCCAAGGCCTTGGCGGCGGCCTCCAGCTCTTCATACGAATCCACGGCAACAATACCGGCCTGCTCGAAAGCGCCCAGATAGACACCATAGGCGCCGCCGTAGGCACCGGTATGGGACTGGGCGGCTTTAGCCGACTGCAGGGTCCGCCCCGATTTGTAAGCAACAATGGGCTTTTGATGCTGGACGATGACTGATTTAGCCGTCTGCAGGAATTTGCGGCCATCCCCCAGACCCTCGATATAAATAGCCATCACATCGGTTGCATCATCCTCAAGCAAATACGCGATCATGTCGGCCTCGTCCACATCAACACGGTTGCCATAAGAAATCATTTTACTGATACCGGTGCGTTCAAACGCTTCAAGAAAACTACAGCCGTAAGTTCCGCTTTGGGTGACAAAGGCGACACGACCGGGCTGCGGGCGGGCCAGACGCTCATGGGTTTGAAAGAAGGCATCAAAACGACTGTTGGCATTAAAACAGCCGATGCAGTTCGGGCCAATGACCCGAATGCCTAATGTTCTGGATTTATCTTGGATTTCTTGCTCCAGAACCATTTGTTCCCCACCCAGTTCTTTGCCGCCGCCGGAAATGATCAACATGGCCGGAATGCCCAGGGCGTGGCATTGCTCTATCAATTGGGGGACTTGTTTGAGACCCACCACGACGACCGCCAAATCGATTTTTGCCGGCAATTCACTCAAATCGGCATAACTTTTCAGGCCGAAAACTTCTTTTCCGCCCAGCGTGACCGGATAAATTTCACCTTGATATTCATGGTTTATCAAGCTGTCAGCGACAACATAGCCGATTTTACCCGGGGTGGTCGATGCGCCTATCACCGCCACCTTTTGGGGTTCAAAAAACATATCCAGATGGGTGACATTGGCTTTGTCTGCTTCCAGTTTTGGCTCCGCTGCCTGTTCGGCCAGAATGATCTTGGCATCGACGGCCACCGCCGCCTGTTCGGTCAGCACAAGAGGATTAAAATCCATCGATTCGTACAAACCGGCGGCATCCACACCGAGCTGGGCAATGGCCATTGCGGCCTGAACAAAAGCTTCCTCATTGAGCGCTGCGCGCCCCCGAAAGCCATCTATCAACTGCCGGCCTCTAAGATCAGCAAGCATGGTTTTAATATCTTCGGCGGTCACAGGCAATACTCGGAACGTTACATCATTAAACAGGTGGATCAGGGTGCCCCCGGTTCCCAGCATGATAACCGGCCCGAAATGCGGATCGTTCTGCAGTCCCACGATAAACTCGGCGTCACCGGAAACCATTTTTTCCACCAAAATGCCGTCTAGCGGTATTTTTTGGATGCTAAAGCGCTGTTGCAGTTCCTGCCAGCTGTTGCGGATCGCCTGCGGGTTATCCAAATTCAGATGGACCGCCTGTTGTTCAGTTTTGTGCAGCAGGCCTGCCGCCACCGCTTTGGCGACAACCGGATAGCCGACTTCATCGGCGATCTGGAGCGCTTCATCAACACTGGTTGCCAGACGACCGCCCGGCACGGTCACCCCATAGGCCTGCAGGATTTGTTTGGATTCATGCTCGGCTACGGTGGGAATTTTGGCGGCAATCGCCTTGGCGCATAAAGACCTAATTTCGGTTTTTCTCATAATGGCCTCCATCGGGCTCGTTGCGACGGTAGCAAGCTGTACTCAGGGTGCAAAAGAGATCCGATTTTGACGCCGGCTCAGGCCACCACCATGATCACATCCCCGGTGGCCACTTCAGAATCTTTTTGGACCCGGATTTCCTGCACCGTACCGTCGATATTGCTGATAATGTTGTTTTCCATTTTCATGGCTTCCATGGTGGCCACCGTCTGTCCGGCTTTCACGGTTTCACCCACCTGGATTTTAATATCCAGAATCCGCCCCGGTATTGGCGCCAGCACCACACCGTCACCGCTTGCCGCCGCAAGTGTGGGGGCCGGGGTGCTAACCGGCGCAACGGGTTTTGGCGTCGCAACCGCCGCAAGGGGCGGTGTTGCGACCGGTTGCGGCGAGGGGGACGTTAATTTCAGCGCTGCGGGATTTTCGATAACAACCTCGTATGGGGCACCGTTGACCTGTACCGTTAGGGCATCGCCAACAATTTCCCCCACTTCAACCTCATATTTTTGATCTCCAATCGACAAATTGTATCGCATTGGGTCATCCTTTGCTAAGGTTTGATTTATCCTGAGACGCGGGCTCAGGATCGGTCCAACAAACTGTCTTTTTGATATCCATAAAATCCATAAAGATCGCGGGTCTTCTCTCCTCCCGTGCGTCATAGCTGCTTTCGACGATGATTGATGGAACGAACCTGCATGATCCGTTCACGCCCCTGCTGGGTCCAGGGGTTGCTCTCTGATATCTGGAGTCTCAACGGCACATCCCTTTGCAGCGCAGACAAATGCATGTGCAGAGCCGCCGCTATGGCTGCAGTGGTCTCCTGCGCGGTTGACAGGCCGGCAGGACGCCGGTCTTCCGGCAGCAGTTGTTTGCGGTTATCATCGCCGGGCGGGGCGCTTTTGTTTGCCAGGGGTTGCGCACGCCGTTTCTTTTGGGCTTCCATCCGTTGAAAAAATTTGCCCGAAAGCATCATACCGATCATCAATACGGAAAGCACAATAAATATACCAAAAAAGCGGATAAAAAGCGTTCCCAGAGCATACCCCCAAAACGAGTCCTTGGGTCCGCCAATCAGCGTCAGGCGACCATCGGATGCACCGTCGGTGTCCAAGGGGCCGCCATCCCGGACCGCAATCGTCAGGGTTCGGACGCGATCGATTTGACTCTGATTATTTGCATTGGTATTTCTCCAGGAAGGCGCCTGGCCGGGATTAAACGCCCAGAATTCGGTTGATTTGCTGAAAAAATCAGAAGAGACCGCTAGGCGGGTTTCGGACCCTTTGGGGATATCCGACACGCTGACCATGAAAAGATTGGATCTAAAATCTTTATGATCAACGTCCGGGCGGGCCGCCGATTTAAAGTCCATACCCTTTACCTCGGCTAAACGACCTTTTGAAACTGAAAAGGCAATGTGCACGGTGGTACTTTTAGCTCTGGGTATGAGCGCTGCCACGATTTTATCCCCATCGCGTTTAAATGTCGCTTGGGGATCTTCCGAACCGCCGCTCTGGGTCGCCTCAGCAACGCTGAAGTGCGCAATGACCATCCCAAAACAAATAATTAAAAATAGGATCAATTGCTTGGGCGCCTTATGGCTGGAAATTTTCTTTTGCATGTTGCCCTCCTAATTGAACATCGCAATGAACATTCCGGCGGCGGCAGCCGATCCGATAACACCTGCCAGGTTGGGCCCCATGGCATGCATGATCAGCCAGTTGTCGGGATCGGCTTTCAAGCCCTGGGACTGGGAGACGCGAGCTGCCATGGGCACCGCCGAAACCCCGGCCGAACCAATCAGCGGATTCATCTTGGTTTTCAGAAAGTAATTCATGATATGAACGGTCAAAATCCCGCCGAACGTACAGATAACAAAATCAAAAAGCCCCAAAGAGAATATCAGAAGCGGTTTCCAGCTCAGAAACACATCCGCTTTCATGGTTGCACCCACCGAAAGTCCCAACAGGATGGTAATAATGTTCATCAGGGCATTCTGGGCGGTATCGGACAGTCGTTTGACCACCCCGCACTCCCGCATAAAGTTGCCGAACATGAACATCCCCATCAATGGGGCTACGGCGGGGATGATCAGTATAATCAGAAAAGTGGCGATCAGCGGAAAAAGAAGTTTTTCCGTGGTCGCAACCGGTCGCAGTTGACGCATTTTTATCCGTCGCTGTTCAAAGGTGGTCATTAGCCGCATGATGGGCGGCTGTATCAACGGCACCATCGCCATGTATGAATACGCCGCCAGGGCATTCGCACCCAGAAGATGCGGCGCCAGTTTGGCCGTTAAATAGATCGTGGTGGGACCGTCGGCGCCGCCGATGATCGCCACCGACGCAGCTTCCTTCAATGTAAAACCAAAAAATAGGGTCCCTAAATACGTTATAAATACACCCAGCTGAGCCCCGGCACCGATAATCAGTGTTTTGGGATTGGCAATCAACGGGCCGAAATCGGTCATCGCCCCCAATCCCAGAAAGATCATCGGCGGGATGATCTCCCATTCAATACCATACTTATAAAATGCACGGATCAGTTCAGGGTACCCGTGTTCGGAATAACCCATTAGAGGTGTTAAGGGAAAATTCACTAAAAAAATCCCGAAACCAATGGGCACCAGCAACAACGGCTCATATTCCTTGGCCACTGCCAGATAGAGAAAAAAGAAAGCAATACACATCATGATCAATTCTTTGATGGCCATGTTCGGGATCCCGGTCTGGGTGATCATGATGCTCTTGATCAACTCGAATACTTGTTCCCACGTCATATTATCTTCTCCTCTTTACAGGGGGATATTGCCGTGTTTTTTTGGTGGATTCTCAGCTCGTTTGTGACCCAGCATTTTAAGCGCCTGAATGAGTTTGGGACGGGTGGCGGCCGGATCGATTACCTCATCGATATAGCCCAGTTCAGCGGCTTTATATGGATGTGAGAACTTTTTGCGATAATCTTCGATCAACGCTGCCCGTTCCGCGTCCGGATCAGCGGCATTTTTAATTTGATTGCGGCAAATGATATTCACCGCCCCTTCGGCTCCCATCACCGCAATCTCGGCATGCGGATAAGCGATGTTGATATCCCCCCGCAGGTGTTTGGAACTCATAACGATGTAAGCGCCACCGTAAGCCTTGCGGGTAATTACGGTAATCCGCGGCACCGTGGCCTCGGCAAAGGCATAGATTAACTTGGCACCATGTTTGATGATGCCCCCATATTCCTGATGGGTCCCCGGCATAAACCCGGGCACGTCTTCATATATGATGAGCGGAATGTTGAAGCAGTCACAAAACCGCACAAAGCGGGCGCCTTTGATCGAAGCGTTTATGTCCAATACACCGGCCATGATGGCCGGTTGATTCGCGATCACCCCCACCGGTCGGCCGTCCAGCCGTCCAAAACCGATGACGATGTTCGTTGCCCAGTGCTCATGGACTTCAAAAAAATGGTTCTCATCCAAATTGGAGATAATGATATCACGCATGTCATAGGGTTTATTGGCGTCGACCGGTGCGATGGTGCGCAGGCTTTCGTCCTGACGCATGGGATCGTCGGTGGTTTCAAGGCGCGGCGCTTCCTCCATGTTATTTTGTGGCAGAAAACTGATTAATTCGCGAATTTTCTGCAGGCAAACGCGATCATTGGGGGTCGAAAAATGCGCCACGCCGCTTTTGGTGTTGTGGGCCATGGATCCGCCCAGATCTTCTTTGGTTACATTTTCGTGCGTGACGGTTTTGATCACCTCCGGACCGGTAATAAACATATAGCTGGTCTTTTCAACCATAAAAATCCAGTCGGTAAGGGCGGGCGAATAAACCGCTCCTCCGGCCGACGGTCCCATGATCGCTGTAATCTGCGGGATGACACCGGATGCCAGGACATTTAGTTGAAACATATTACCATACCCGGCCAGACTCATTACCCCTTCCTGGATTCGCGCACCACCGGAATCGTTTAAACCGATAATCGGCGCGCCGACCCGCATGGCTATCTCCATGACTTTACAAATCTTTTCGGCATGGGCCAATGAAAGCGAGCCGCCGAAAATCGTAAAATCCTGCGCATAAACAAATACCTGTCGCTTGTGAATTTCCCCGTAACCGGTCACGACCCCATCACCCGGTATTTTTTTGTCAGCCATCTCAAAATCGGTGCACCGGTGGGTTTTAAAGCGATCCAGCTCTACAAAAGTTCCGGGATCCAAAAGATGGTCGATACGTTCACGGGCGGTCAGCTTACCGGCATCATGCTGCTTTTTGATCCGATCGGCCCCGCCGCCCTCCAAGGCTTGTTGGTTATTTTTGTCAAGCTCTGCCAGCAAATCCGCAGCTTCCATTTATCCTCCTTAATTTCAAGTGGTAAATGTTTGTCTTCTCAACGGGCATTTACATTTCATTATTATTATTGAATTTTTGTCAACAGGCATATAAAGTGTCATGTCATCGATCGAAACAGTGCGGGTTCTATCGCCAATCTGAAAATCGCTAACCGGGGCAAATGTTGAGGGCCCTGCCCTGATATCAGGCACATGCTACTACGACCGCCCAACCTTGCAACGCCAGGCATTCTCGTGCTTGGATCGCCAATAAGCTGTCTCTATCTGATCAAAGGCCGTCACTATGCCCTTTTGGGGGGCGGTGTCAGCTGGGAGGTCGCACAGTTAGAAGCTCAGCTCGATCGCTTTCGGATCGACCGCCGCCGCCTCCGTTACCTGGTCATATCACATGTTCATCACGATCACTGCGGGGCCGTTGCATACCTGCTGCGCCGTTATCCCCATCTGCAAACCGTGGCTTCGCCTTACGCTGCCCATCTGCTGCAAAATGATAAAACATTACGTGTGATCAATCAATTGAATCGCGCGGCACTGAACCGGCTGAATCTTCCGCACCACTATGACGGCGTTTCATTGGACTTCGAACCCATTGCGGTGGCCCATGAAGTCCTGGACGATGACCGCCTGGATCTGGGGTGCGATTTGAGCCTCCGATTTTTCTTAACACCGGGACACTCGCGCTGTTCGCTGACGACCTATGTACCGGAACAAATGGCTCTGTTTCCAGCTGATGCCGTGCCCATGCCGCAGCATCACGGGGAAAAGCTCATCGTGACAGCCAATCACGATTTCGATGATTACATTAACAGTCTGACCAAGCTTCGTCCGCTGGCGATCAGATGGGTCGGCTACGAGCATAAGGGTGTCTTAAGCGGAGCGGCCGTTGAAACCATCATCCAGCGCAGCCTGGAGGCCACCCGGCAGCAGCGCCGGCGGATCGTAGCCCGCTATGAAACCTTGCAGGATATGGATCAGGTGGTTACAGAGATCGCCGCCAAATACAAGGCCCTGCCGCTTTTTCGAGCGGTGCCTGACGCGACAATGCACGCCATCATCCAAAGGATGGTCCGCAGTGCATTGGGGAGGGTTTAAACACACAAGCCATTTGCCTCCTGAACGCGATAGCCGAACCCGGGGAAGCAAATGGCTTTGCTATCTCTCCTCAAATATGGCGTTCCTGGCCTTCCCAGTATGGTTTGCGCAGGATGCGTTTTAATACTTTTCCGGTGGCCGTTCGCGGAAAATCATCCACCAATTCGACTGTACGGGGACGCTTGTAGCCCGCCAAATTTTGTTTGCAATAATCCAGTATTTCCTGGGCGGTAATGGTTTTGCCTTCTTTCACGATCACCAGGGCTTTTACTTCTTCGCCCCACTCCTCATTCGGTACACCGATCACAGCCACTTCCGACACCTCGGGTATCTGGGTAATGACTTCCTCGATCTCAGCTGGATAAATATTTTCTCCGCCACTGATAATCATATCGTGTTTGCGGTCGGCCAGATAATAGTAACCCTCCTCATCAAAATAGGCCACATCGCCGGCGGTAGACCACTCACCGTCGATGGATTCAGCGGTTTTTTCGGGGTCTTTGTAGTAACCGATGAAGGCCGAGCGGGCTTTGGCCCACAGAATCCCCTGCTGTTGCGGTTTGGTAATAACGTTACCGTCGTCATCCAACAGCTTGATTTCAATGCCCGGATTCGGCTGGCCAATACTGCGGATCTTGTGCATTTGATCTTTGTGCCGCAAGGTGGTCAGCGCGCCGGTTTCGGTAGAACCATAACCCTCACTGAAACGAACATTTTTAAAAAAATCCAATGCCGTTTCTTTGGTTTTGGTCAGCAGGGGGGCGGATGAACATCCGAGGGATGTCAACGAGCTAATATCATATTTGGCTTTAACCTCTTCCGGAAGCTCCAAGATGCGCGTGATCATCGTCGGTACCATGGAGCTGGTGGTCACTTTTTCATTATCAATAAGCTGCAATACTTTTTCCGTATCAAACTTGCCGGAAGGAAAAATCACATTGGTTCCCCCGCACCACAGCGTGATCAGCGTTGCCCACACGCTGTTAGAGTGGCAGATCGGAATGATGACCAATAGCACGCGCTGGTCCAATTTGATATGCGGCTTGCCGGCCGTGCGCACGAACACGTTCTTGACAATATCCAGGGTTCCCCGAATGGTATTCATTGCACCCTTGGGAAAGCCGGTTGTACCCGAAGTGTAGCCAAAATAAAAGATATCATCTTCGCGCTGCTCTACGTTATCGGGTTCATGGGTAGGATTGTCGCCCAGCAAGTCTTCATAGTTCAAAAAACCTTGCGGGGTCTGGTCTTTGGGTCCGATCACAAAGACGTTTTCGCGGCTGATCTCCGGAAGGTTCTCCAACTGGAGATTATCGAAAAGCTCGACCCCCACAAACAGGCCGACCGCGTCGGAATTGTTAATGATGTATTCCATCTCGGAAGGCACCAACCGGAAATTAATGGGTACAGAAATCATCGCGGCCCGCGTCAGCCCGTGGTAAATTTCAAGAAATTCGATATTATTGTACATAATGATCGAAAATTTCGACTGCCTTGGAAATTTCCTTTTTAAAATGGCATGTGCCAGTTGATTGGCGCGGGCATTGAGCTCACTATAGCTGCCACGTCGGTCTTCAAATACAGCTGCCGCTTTATCGGGAAATCGCCAAGAATTTATTCTTAAGCCATCCGCTAAATTCATCCGGGCCTCCTACCAACGGCTACTTTCTTTCCAAGGTAATCGCAAAACCCATTCCGCCACCGACGCAAAGGGTCGTCAATCCTTTGCTATAATTTCGGCGTTTCATCTCCATGGCCAACGCATAGGTGATGCGGGCGCCGGTGCAACCGATGGGGTGGCCGATGGATATACCACCGCCATTGACGTTGGTTTTGCTCCAATCCATGTTCAACTCACGCATACAGGCTAAAGCCTGGGAGGAAAACGCCTCGTTTAATTCAAAACAATCCACCTCGTCGATGGTCCAGCCCGCTTTCTCCAGGGCCAGGCCGGTGGCGGGAATAACCCCGCATCCCATATAAGCCGGATCGATCGCGCCGGCAGCATGACTCTTGATATAGGCCAGGGGCTCCAGACCCAGCTCGGCAGCTTTATCAGACGACATAACCACCACGGCCGCACCGGCATCGTTGATGCCGGAGGCATTGCCGGCCGTAACCGTACCGTCTTTCTTAAAAAACGGTTTTAGCTTGGCCATTTTCTCCAGGGTGGTCTCCATCGGTCTTTCATCGGTATCGAAAATCAATGGGTCGCCTCTGCGCTGGGGTATGGTAACGGGAATGATTTCGTCTTTCAGTTTTCCTTCAGCAATGGCGGCGAGGGCACGCTGGTGGCTCTCAAAGCCAAGCTTGTCCTGATCTTCTCGGCTGATGTCGTATTTTTCTGCAATGTTTTCAGCGGTTACTCCCATATGATAACCATAGTAGAGTTCCCATAATCCATCGTGCACCATCAGGTCCACCGCTTCGGCGTTAAACATCCGAGCGCCTTCCCGCAATTTGGGCAGAGCGTACGGAATCTGGCTCATGTTTTCCATCCCACCGGCGATGATCACGTCGGCATCACCGGCCTGAATGGCTTGAGTTGCCAGGGTAATGGCTTTCATCCCGGAAGCACAAACTTTATTGACCGTGTAAGCGGGAACCTCTTTGGGCATTCCGGCGTAAATGCTTGCCTGGCGGGCCGGATTTTGCCCTAGACCGGCCTGCACGACGTTGCCCATAATGACTTCATCGACCTCGACTTCCTGATGCGCATCATCCCACTGACGGTATTCTTCCTCCAAAGGGATGATGCCGATGTCCTTTAGCTTCTCCGGTGCGTTGGCCAGCATGCTTTGTTTGGCTTTGGGTTTTAACCCCGCCTTTTTCAAGCTCTCTTGGATGCAGATGGCCCCCAGTTTTACCGCCGGAATATCTTTTAATGTGCCCTCAAAATTACCAACGGCTGTTCTTGCTCCACTGACGATTACGACTTCTTTCATAATTCCTCCTTCAGCTTAGCGCATGGTTTATTTGCATTATGTGTTTAATCGACGTCATGTCCGATCTGATCGGCCACTGACGTTGAGCGGACTGTGCGCCATGTCGGGGGCTTGGTAGACCGGCGACAAAACGCCCGGCTGCTGACCGCTCGTGGCGTCAGGTTTAAATTTTAATCCTCATCCAACATTTCAATCCGGCAGTAAGGCTCGTCTTCACGATCACATTTGCCCCATTTGTAAGTCCGTCCTTCAAATTCCCTTTCGATGAATTCTTTGGAGGCCGGTATGTATTTTTCGGGCGATGCCCAAAACATTTGAGGCGGACCGTAAGGCGGTATATGTTCCAGACTATTGGGTGGGATGCACCATTCCACCGGATACTTGATGGGGCGCCCGGATTTGGTTGTCCAGACCGGCAGCGACCGTTCCATGGTCCATTCGAAAACACGCCCCATGGACAGAATCAGGTCGATGTCGATTCCGGTCTCAATGCCCATTTCATCCAACATCACCAAGCAATCTTCGGTCGGACAATTGCCCACTTCCCAGGAGTTTGTATAAAGGGGACCGCTGCCTTTACCGGGGACGCCTTCCACCATAAAGGCCGGTTGACCGCCTCCCATGCCGAGTGAGGTCTCGATGATGCGCCCGCCCGCCAGGACGGCCGCAAAGGTGTTGGCCAGAGACATCCCGCGACACTCGTGGAAATGGCAAGTGCGAAATTTAATCTCATCGTCATGTTTGCCGTAACGATCGACCAGGGCCGCCATGTATTCGTAAGATGTTTTGGGGTTTGACTCACCGGTGGTATCACACGGCGTGAACCTGCGGATGCCGTGATCCAGTCCCCAATCCATCAGTTCGAAAGTATTCTCAATCGGCACCGGACCGGCAATGGGTGAGCCGTAGACACAGGCAAGCGCCATGTCGATTTCGAATCCATTTGACTCGGCAATCTTGATGAGATCCGGAATCTCTTCCAGGTATTCCTTGCGGGTGCGCCCCGCATTGCGGCGGCCATGAAGATCTTCGGTAGAAATGGTAAATGCCAACGAATTCGGCGGATACCCTTTTTGAGCCATATCGGCCGCACGTTCAAAAGCCTTGAGGGTCATGCCGTAACATTTGAGGTGCGGTT
Source organism: uncultured bacterium (assembly GCA_965370395.1). GTDB lineage: Bacteria > Desulfobacterota > Desulfobacteria > Desulfobacterales > JAHEIW01 > JAHEIW01. The sequence goes on along the minus strand of CBDUUO010000052.1, from coordinate 516 downwards.
TTTCTTCCTGAACAATTTTCAACTTATGAACTCTTTCCAAAATCTCTTCGGCGTCCCGACTTTGCGTCAGAAACGCCGGGTGGCCGAAATTGGTCACCTCAATGTGTTTATAACCGGCCTTGACCATTTGATCGGCATACCAAACCTTGGCATCCGTAGGAATGACTTTGTCGGCATGCTGTAATCCGTCCCGCAGCAACAGCTCCAGCACGACGACTTCATCCGGCAGCTGCCCTTTTACTTCCGAGTTTTTTGTACTATTTTTTTTAGCCATTTTTTAAACCTCCTTAACTGGTTGCTTTGACCTCCACCGCCCAGACCCCCTCTTTTTGATATGCATCCGAAAGGATGACAAAGGTTTCATCTCCTCCCAGTTCCAACGGACGTCCATCGGGCGAGTAAATTCGAATTCGCATGCCCTCCTTTAATTCGGCCATTGTCGTTTCACGCCATTTGTTCATGCCCATGTCTTTGAACATTTTTCGATTGTCTTTGACTTCCTTAATGATCATTGCC
>CBDUUO010000051.1:0-12276 GCA_965370395.1 uncultured bacterium | reverse complement strand
ATAATGATCGCTTTTGATTTACACACCGCCGTGCATGTCAGACATCCCAGGCAATTCTGGGGTCTGACGGGAATCGCCTTGTGCGGCATTTCAAATACATCTACCGGACACATCTTCAAACACTCTTCACACGAATCACATCTGTCCGGATCCACATAAACCAGATAGACCTCGTAATTTCTTAGTGTCTTAGGCATAATTCATCTCTGTCGATGTCAAATCCATTTAAGTTTTTTTATTTAGATTCCAAATACTTTTTCCTTTAGCCAACTAACAAATTCGAAATTCGAATCTCGAAATCCTAAACAAATCCGAATATCAAATGACACAAATCAAAAACGATAAGACAGTCTTGATAGCCCTTCTCAAGGTTTAAAACATTCAAACATTGGAATTTAGAATTTGTTTCAGATTTCTAATTTCGTGCTTCGGATTTTTCCATATGGAGAGTAATTACTTAAACTCACAACTACTCAAACCAGAGACTCAGCTATTTATATTTTTCTATGGCCTTCTTAAAACCCGGCATCGAATTTTTAATCACCTCATCATCCACACAAAACGCGATTCGGAAATGACCGGGTCCGTCAAACCCGCTGCCCGGTACCACCAATACCTGTTCTTCTTTGAGTGCATTACCGAATTCAACGTCATCTGCAATCGGTGAGCGGGGAAAAAGGTAAAACGTCCCCGCCGGCTTAATAAACTCGTATCCAAAACCGGCCAGGCCATCACACAATATTTCCCTTTTACGGGCATATTCGGATATCTCCACACTCATCCCCTGCATACAGGCCACAACGCGTTGCATCAGGGCCGGCGCATTGACAAACCCCAGAATTCGGTTGGCTACCGTCATACCGGCGACCAGTTCGGTTTTATAAGTGGCTGCCGGATTGATCGCAAGGAAGCCGATCCGTTCTCCCGGGATGGAAATATCCTTGGAATAAGAAGTTCCGATAATGCTGTTCTTGTAACTGGTAAAAATGCTGGGTACCTTAACATTATCGTACACGATTTTGCGATAAGGCTCATCCGATATCAGGTAGATCGTGCGCTTGTAATCTTTGCTTTTCTTTTCCAATAGCCCGCCGAGCGCCACAAGATCTTCTTCAGGGTAAACCTGCCCCGTCGGGTTATTGGGTGAATTGATCAATACGGCTTTTGTTTTCGCGGTAATGGCTTCGGATAAGGCATCCAGATCGAGCTGAAAATCAGGTTTGGATTGAACCGTTTTCAAAACACCGCCGTGATTGTCAGCATAGAATTTGTACTCGACAAAACAGGGTGCCGGTGTGAGGACTTCATCAGCAGGATCAAGAATTGTTTTTAAGGCAACGTTCAGGGCTCCCGAGGCACCGCATGTCATTATCACTTCTTTATCGGTAACCGGCGCCTGTTGTTCTTCAGCCAGATAATCAGCCACAGAACCACACACCATCGGATAACCGGTATTGGGCATATAACAGTGATCGCCCAGCCCGCAGGAGTCAACCGTATCCCTGAGCAATTCACTAAACTTTTCGGGCGGCGGCAGATTGGGATTACCCAGGCTGAAATCATAAACGTTTTCGGCGCCGTATTGGGCCTTCATCTTAGCCCCTTCTTCAAACATCTTGCGAATAAAAGAAGCCCTGGAAATGATATCTTCAATTTTTTTCGATATTGTCATATCTCCGACCTCAAGAGTTAGAGATTAATTTATTATTCGAATTCTTTCCACTTATAGTCGATGAGCTCAAGCAGTACCCCATTCATCTTCTTGGGATGAACAAAAGCAAACTCACAGTCCCTGAACGGTCTGGCGCCACCGATAAACGGATAATCTTTCTCCTTTAATTCTGCCATGGCTTCGCGGGTGTTATCCACGTTTAAGCTGATCAACATGACGCCTTCGCCTCTTTTTTCGATAAATTTCGCTACATCGCCGTCCGGGGTGGTAGACTCCATCAGCTCAAACCCCACTTCACCCACCCAGTATCTGGCAACCTTGATTTTTTCCGGTTCATCAATGTATTCATCGTCCGGTTTGGATTTGCCTAATACCGGCTCCCATACTTTCCTGGCCTCTTCAAGGTTGTTAACCGCAATGCAGATATGGTCGACTTTGTTAACTTTCATTGAAATCTCCTTGTGTTTAAGGGTGTTCCGGTTGGCCCGTTTTTTCATAAGTAGGCCGGCTATCTACCCGCAAAGCCTGAAAACCGTAAACCGGAGAAACTCAAACCTTCCGTCTCCCCGTCCACCGCATGTCTTAAACCCCTTAAAAAGTAACCTTTTCAAGAGGTATGGTTATTGCTTCGTCGGGGCAGATGCAGCCGCATTCATTGCAGTCTTCACACAAGAACTCGGTCACCACCGGTCTGCCGTCCTGCACACGGATGGCCAGATCCGGGCATACTTCAACGCACAATGTTGATGTGTACCCACCGCACATCGTGCATTTATCCATATCAATTTGAGCAGCCATATGAAATCTCCTATCACTCACGATTGGAATAATGGAAACATGGAAAGATGGAATGATGGGTTCCGCGGATCTGATCATTTATATTAAAATTAGATTTAAATCCTTTTCGTACCCAATTTTCCATTATTCCAAAATTCAAGTATTCCATAAAGAAATTGTAATTAAGTAATTAAATTTAAATAAAATAATTTATCAAGTACGAGAAGTCGGCGCCGGGATCACTCTGTTTTGGACAATTTCATGACCGTTTCACCCTCTCCTCGCGAGATGGCTTTTTGGAGTTCTATCTTTAAAGTTACATTCATGAAAAGGCCGACATCTTCCAGGATGGCCTGGTACATGCGTTCCCGGCACAAAGCGACCTCTTCCATGGGCGCGCCATATTGCTTCGCCCAGGTGGGCCATGGATCTCGCGTGCATTTGATCAAGATTTCAGCGGGGTTTTCGCCTTTTTCTACCGTGGCAAGGCCACCCTCCGTGTTCCAGAGACCGGCCAGAGCCCGGGCCAGATTCAATAAAAAGCCCTCCTCGCCTTTCAACCAATTCATACGGGGCAAAAAGCTTTTGCCGATATCCTTACCAAAAACTTCAGCGGCCCTTAAGGACACATCCAGGGGCTTGGTATCTTCACCGGCAAATTCAACGGCAACCTGTCGCCAGCGGTAATAGGTTTTCCCGATTTCATTCTGGGTGTTATGTAAAGCTCTCCACATTTTGCTTATTTCTTTTTCGCTATCAACTGGCATGGTTAACCTCCTTTTTTATAATCGAATACCGATCCGGTAGCCGTCATGGACCGCGCTGGACAGGTTTCGCGGTATCAGTGCGTCACCGATAACAAAAAGCTCGATGCCTTCGGATTGAACCACCTTTTTCAAGCTTTCGTTGGGTCCCCTATCGCTGATGACAACCGTATCGCATTTGATCGGCCAGCGAACGCCATCATAGGATTTGGCGATAATACCTTCTTCGGTAATTTCTTCGATATCGCAATCGTTATAAGCTATAATGCCGTTTTGGCGCATATAAATCATATAGCGCCATTTAAACGAGGGGTTGATATCGAAACCGGCGCTTTTTTCTTTGCCGACGAGGGTCACTTTTTTACCCTGTTTGGCCAGATGCAGTGCACAGCCGATTCCCGGCTTGCGGTTGCCGTAAACGACCACGCTTTCACCGAGTTGAGCCTGGCCCTGCATCACATCGAGCAGATAGACGACTTTGTCACTATCGCCGCCGGGGCCCTCAATTTTTGAATAAACCGGACCGGTGGCCAAAACTACGGTATCCGGCATTTCTTCTTCGATCAGATCTTCCGTGACCTCGGTGCCCAGATGGAAGTTAACTCCGGCCTGATCGCACATGACCTTTTGATACTCGATGCAGGTCCAGAGCTCATCGTCACCGTAGGGCGCATTCCGGGCCTCATTGAGGGTGCCGCCCATCACATCCCGCTTGTCATAGACATGCACCTCATGCCCTCTGCGGGCCGCCATATAAGCACATTCAAGACCTGCCGGCCCGGCACCGACAATCATGACTTCTTTTTCCTCTTCCGCTGCTTTCGGATTGGCGAATTCTTCCTGCCATTCGTGCGCACAAACCGGGTTGATGTAACAGGTCATGGGGGCATCTCTGAACAGCCGCGCCAGACAGAGATTGCAGGCGACACAGTGCCGTATTTCTTCTTCTTTACCTTCGGCCACCTTTTTGGGCATGTGCGGATCGGCAATCATCGAACGACACATTTCCCATATGTCGAGTTCACCGGCACCAATCTTCTCATTCGGCAGGCCCGGTTTAAACAAGCGGTAGGCCATCTGAATGGGAATGTTGACATGTTCTTTGGCCCGCTTGGCCAGGTGAATCCAGTTGCCCATGGGAATATCCCGGCTGATGACCGGATAAATGGATTCCTGCCACCCCAGGGTGCAGCTGATATAATCCGCACCGGCTTCCTCGGCAATTTTGTAAGTCTCCATGGATTCTTCCGGCGGATTGCCGCGTACATCATCCAGCAGCTCTTCGGAACACAATCGAATGCCCAGCGGAATATCCGGACCGCAGACCGCTTTGACGCCTTGAATAATTTCAACCACGGCCTGCATTCTGCCGCGAATATCGCCGCCGTACTCATCGGTGCGCCGGTTGGTATAACTGGAAATGAAATTAGAAACCAGGTACCCCACAATTCCCGATATCTCCATAATGTCGAAGCCGGCTTCGACGCCCCGCCTGGCCGCGTCAATATGCTGTTGAATCATGGTTTTGACGTCATCATTGGTCATTTCCTGCACGGGCTTAAAAATTCTGAGGCGCTGGGGGACGGCCGAAGGGCCATGGCAGTAATCCACTTCGACGGCACCCACCCGACCACAATCCATTAATTGAAAACCGGCAACGGCTTTTGCTTCATGAATGGCATCGGCAATCCGTTTTAACCCCGGAACAAACTTGTCATCCCAACAAGCCGCCTGGCCGACGTACCCCTGACCCTGACGTTTCTCATCCATATAAACGCCCTGCATGAAACACAAGCCGCCGACAACGCCGATGGCCCGCTGGCGCATATACTCGACGCCGGCATCGGTGACAAACCCGTCATGGCCGTTCAGGTTGTCTTCGGTGGCCGCATACTTAATACGGTTGGGCACCATGAGATTGCCAATTTGAATCGGCTTGAACAGGTGGGGGTATGTTTTGGCCCCCGGGTAATCCGAATAATCCCATTCAAATAGTTTTTTGGCCATTTCACATCCTCCTTTTATTTTTCAGTTCAAATAAATGGCTGAATTTGATTGGTTTGGTTTAAAAGCGCTAACGATTAGATTGAATGTATGGTCTAAATTATCAAACAGGGAATAAGACATATCCTTTAACAACCAGCGTGTAATAATGTGATCCATGGTCCCAACGAAAATATCACGAGCGATACGCGGGTCGAGATCCGATTTCATTTCACCGCTTTTCTGTCCTTCTTCAAATATGTCGATCAGATAGGAATATAGCTTTTTAACGTTGGCGTAGACTTCGGTATTCAGAAAATTGGCGTTGGTTTTCAGAAAAAGGTAGACGATTTTAGCATCCAGAGGGGCCTGTTCGACCCGGCGCAAATACCACCACAAATATTTACGCAGTTTGTTGACGGCGCCCTGGATCCCGAACAATTGTTCGTCTAAATCCCGTAGCAGTTCGGATACCCAGAGATCAGGAATGGTCAGCAACAGATCTTCTTTGCCCTGAAAATATTCATAAAGCGCCGCCTCGGACAGTCCGGCCTGCTTGGAGATATCAACGATCGTGGTTTTCTGATACCCCTGCTCGGCAAAAAGCTTTTTTGCTGAGTTAATAATCCGTGCCCGGGTGTTTTCCTTCGAATTTGAATTATTTTTGGCCATCTCTTTAGTACCTTAGTTGCTATTTTTGTGCATTTTGTGGCAAAAAAATTGTATGTGAAGTGCTTGAAAAAGAAGTGCGATTTGATAGTTATTAAAGTTTTAGATGGCGTATCAAACGCATCTACTTATTATTGTTAAGTTAATTATTTATAATATATTTAGCTAATTGAAACAAAAATAAATAAATTTTACAATTTATCCTAATAGCATTAGGCTAAAGTACTGTCAAGGAAAAATTCAACGTTTTTATAACAAGCAAATTACCGCCAATTCGCGTGCGGGCATCCTAACCCGGATAAACCGGAAAAATGGCCACCAGGGCACAAAGACACAAAGCAAAACTGTTTGTAAAAATTAAACTTTGTGTTTTGGTGTCTTGGTGGCGAAAATGTTTTTGCACAAAATGCAAAGAATTCACAATTAAGACTCTAACTGCTAAACAATTATAAAAGCAAACCGGTCGATAAATCCATAAATCTGTGGTATAAAAGCCAAACAAGGAAATACTTCAGCTGAATCGGTTTTTGCACAGCCCGATATGTGGCTGCTGAAATAAATTTATTTTACTTTCGTTCAGAGGCGGATATGGAATCCCTTATTGCCTGTCACGAATGTGATTTGCTGCATCAGAGCCAACCCTTACCCCCTGGCGGAACGGCGAGATGTGCCCGCTGCGGTGCCGTACTGTACCGTCGAAAACGAAATAGCCTGGACCGCGTCCTGGCGTTGACAATTGCAGGACTGATTCTTTTTGTCGTGGCCAATGTGTATCCTTTCCTGACATTCAGGTTGGAAGCCCAGGTACAGGAAACAACTCTCATTACAGGGATAATTGAACTCTATCATCAGGGCATGTGGATTGTGGCAGGGGTGGTGTTGTTGACGAGCGTTCTGATGCCGCTGCTGGAACTCACAGGAATGCTGTATGTTCTGATACCGTTGAAATTCAACCAGCGACCCTGGAAACTCTCTTTATTCTTTCGCATCGTTCGAAAATTTAGGCCCTGGGGAATGATGGAAGTATTTATGGTCGGTATCCTGGTTGCGGTCGTAAAGCTTTCCAAAATGGCCAGCATCATCCCGGGGATGGCCCTTTACGCTTTTATGATACTTATTTTTGTACTGGCGGCATCGGCAGCATCACTTGATCCGCACATCGTTTGGGATAGATTGGAACATCGCCAGTGAACGAATCTTTGCCAACCGCTTTAAAAAACACGTTAATTAGTTGCCACAGCTGTCATCTCCTTTGCAAAGCGGCGCCATCTCTTGAAGACGCTTCAACGGTTTGTCCGCGTTGCGGTGCGAAACTGCACTCACGCAAACCAAACAGCATCGCCCGAACCTGGGCGCTGGTGATTGCAGCTTTCATTGTTTACATACCGGCCAACGTGCTGCCGATTACCCATGTGATGTCATTTGGAAAGACGCAGTCGGACACCATCATGAGCGGTGTCATTTACTTTGTCAAATCCGGCAGCTGGCCCATTGCACTGGTGATTTTTGTTGCCAGTGTCTTCGTGCCGCTGCTTAAGCTTTTTCTGCTCACATTTTTGTTGATTTCGGTGCAGTTGAAATCAAAGTGGCGACCAAAGGATCGCACGCGTCTTTACCGCATTACGGAAGCGATTGGCCGCTGGTCAATGGTCGATATCTACGTGGTAACGATACTCGTGGCCCTGGTCAAGCTGGGTTCGCTGGCCACCATCGAAGCCGGCCCCGGTGCTATTTTTTTTGCCGGCGTGGTGATCATCACCATATTTGCCGCCATGAGCTTTGACCCCAGACTGATCTGGGATACACAGGAGCCAAATTATGAACGAAGAAAATAACAATGCGCCTGATCTTCAGTCTTTACCGGAAGCGGTTGTTCAGCGCAAAAAGCAACTTTCCATTGTCTGGCTGATTCCCATAATCGCAGTGCTAATTGGCGGATGGCTGGCATATAAAGGATTATCGGAAAAAGGCCCGACCGTTACAATCAGCTTTGAATCCGCCGAAGGGCTCGAAGCCGGTAAAACCAAGGTTAAACACAAGGATGTAGAAGTCGGACAGGTCGAAACGGTCCGATTCAACGCGGATCTGTCCCGGGTTCTTGTAACGGCGGAGCTTGTCAAGGAAGCCGGGCCTTACCTGACAGAGAACACCCGATTCTGGGTGGTGCGCCCCCGGGTGACCGCCAGTGGCGTTTCCGGGCTCGGAACCATTTTTTCGGGTGCCTATATCGGTATGGACCCGGGCAAAGAAGGCGAGTCGGCGCGAAAGTTCGAAGGGCTCGAGATACCACCGGTTGTCACCACGGGAATGCCGGGCCGCGATTTTCTCCTGAAGGCGACCACACTCGGCTCACTCGACATCGGTGCTCCGGTCTATTACAGGCAAATACAGATGGGACAGGTTATCGGCTATGAATTGGATCAAAAAGGACAATTCCTAACCATCAAGATATTTATCAACGCACCCCATCACAAGCTGGTGAGCAAAAATACACGCTTCTGGAATGCCAGTGGCATTGATTTGAGGCTTGATGCCGGCGGTATCAAGCTCAACACCGAATCCCTGGTATCGATCATGATGGGTGGAATCGCTTTTGACACACCCACCAGTCTTGAAGCCGGCGGGCCTGCAGAAGCAGGCCAGGTGTTCCGACTGTACGAAACCCGCGAAAGCATTTTTGAAGGAACGTATACAGAGAAAGTACATTATATTTTGCATTTTCAGGGGTCGATCAGAGGTCTTACCGTCGGTGCACCGGTGGAATTCAGGGGTATCAAGATCGGAGAGGTTGTCGATATCAAGGCTGAGTTTAACCAGGCAACTTTCACGCCTCAGATTACCGTACTGATTGAAACCGAGCCCCAACGATGGCAAATCGTCGGCACAGCTCGAGCAAGAATGGCGGAGGATGCCAAAGATGCCATAGGGAAGCTTGTCTCCAAAGGTCTCAGGGCCCAGCTGAAAACCGGAAGTTTGCTGACCGGTCAACTGTTCGTTGATTTGGACTTTCATCCCGATGCACCCAGCGCCCAGATTAAATACGGAGACAAATTTCCGGAGTTGCCCACCATACCGGCGCCCTTGCAGATTATTACTGCCAGGGTCAATGAGCTCCTGAGCAAGCTCGAAACGGTGCCGATAAAGCAAATCGGCAAAGACTTAGGCGATACCCTCCAAAACGTCAAACGCCTGACAGAATCCAAGGAACTGCTGGAAGCCGTTCAAGCCTTGAATGAAACCCTTCAACATACCCGGCAGCTGGTGCAGAATTTAGATTCAAACGTCGCCCCGGCGATTAGTACGACCTTAGACCAGGCACAGAAAACCTTGGTCGCGATCGAAGACACCCTGGGCAAAGATTCGCCATTGCAGCACGAAATGACGCAGGCGCTAAAAGAGCTGGCCGAAGCCGCGCGTGCCCTTCGTATTCTGGCCGATTACCTGGAGAGACATCCAGATGCCATTATTTTCGGGAAAGGAAAAGCACAATGATGCGCATAACTATTTTTAAAAAAGATTTTCTGATGGTCTTGTTTATTGCCGTTTTGTTTGCCGGGTGCCGCAGCAGTGCCCCACCGGTAGAATTCTACACCTTAAGTCCAACCAACGAGACGACGGAGAAGGCCAATATCGCCGGTGCCGATCAAACGATTTCCATCGGTGTCGGTCCGGTGGAAATCCCGAATATCCTGGATCGCCCCCAGATTGTTACCCGCATTGGTCCGAACAAACTCAAGATTGATGAGTTCCACCGCTGGGCCGGCCGCCTGGAAGAAGATTTCGCCAGGGTCCTGGCGCAAAACATCTCTGTTTTGCTGGCCACCGATCAGGTGGCTGTTTATCCCTGGGAAGTTGACTTTAAACCGCACTACCGGATTGCGTTGGACATCCGATACTTTGAAGGTCAATTGGGTGAAAATGTTGTTTTAGATGTTGTCTGGCGGGTGTCGGGCCAGGAGAGCGGAAAGATCCAGGCCGTAAAAACATCGGTTATTAAAGAGCCTTTGTCGGCCGCAGACTATGAAGCCCTGGTCGCGGCCAAGAGTCAAGCCATCGGCCAGCTCAGCCGCGAAATCACCCAGGAAATACGAAAACTGCAGTCTGGAGGTAAAACCCATTAACGTTGCATTGGTTGAATTGGTCTAATTGGTTTTATTCGTTTAATCTTAACCAATTTAACGAATCGAACCAATAAAACAAATATAACACTTGCCAGTTGGCTGACACCTGATCCGCCTCCGGCGGAAAACCTGAAACCTATTTATTTAAGTATTTTATACGTCAGGCCTTTTATGAGTTTTTCAGCAGCCGTGATGGGGTCGATTTTGCGCTTATTTAAATTTTTAATAAGCGTTTGATATGCAGACGATTCTTTGGCGCTGTTGAAAATTTTATCAGCTGCCATTTCCATAACGATGCTTTGAAAAAAACGATGCGTCTGCTCAAGGTTGTGCGCTTTAAACTTACCCCCGTCAAGCAGATACTGGCGGTGATTGCAAAATGCATCGACCAACTCCGCAATCCCCTCACCTTTTACAGCCACGGTTTTAAGAACCGGCGGGTGCCAGCCGTCTTCCGGAATTGCTCGCATGTCCAGCATACCCTTAAGTTGCGCAACTTCATCATCCGCGCCAGGCCTGTCGGCCTTGTTGACGATGAATACATCTCCGATTTCCAGCAATCCGGCTTTCATGGCCTGGATGTCATCCCCCATTCCCGGTACGCTGACCACGGCCGTCGTGTGCGCAAACTCGGCAATTTCGACTTCATCCTGCCCGACCCCAACGGTTTCGATAATAATAACCTCATACCCCATGGCATCCAATACCAGAACGGTTTCCCGGGTGGTCCTGCTCAGGCCACCCATATGCCCGCGGGTGGCCATGGAACGGATGAAAACCCCTTCGTCTTCGGTATGCTGCCGCATTCTTAGCCGGTCACCCAAAAAAGCACCACCGGACACTGGGCTGGAAGGATCGACCGCCACCACCCCTACTTTCATGTCTTGCCCCCGGAATTCGGTTATAATATGGGTCACCAGCGTTGATTTGCCGGAACCCGGCGGACCGGTAATCCCCAAAACAAATGCATTCCCGGTATGCGGGAATATGGCTTTAAGCCCCGCAACACCTTCAGGGTCGCCTTCTTCCAGTAGTCGGATCAGCCTGCCACCGGCCAGCTGGTCCCCGAGCAAAACTTTTTCAATATTTGCTTTCACAGCATTAATTGCCATTAATGACTATGGTTTCAGGTTTTAAGGTTCAGAGGTTCTGGGTTCAGGGGTTCAAGGGTTCTATCCTCGACTCGGCTGTCTCCGATATGAGCTCAGGCCGAATGTAGCTCGTCGCAGGCTGGCTGCTGGTTTCTGGCAGCCGCAGAGGGATACCCTACGCTCCGGTTGCATCTGTCATCTGACCTCTGTAATCTGTCTTCTGTTATCTAACCTCTGAACCTTTGAACGTTGAACCTCTGAACCATTTATCACACCGGGTACAGCCAATCTTTGAAGCGATCGTCATTACCGCCGGTAATGGCATCCAGCAGTTCGGCGATTTTGCGGGTTAACGGTCCGGGAGCATTATCCAGTTTGTGATCATTGATCTGTCTGACAGGCAGGACTTTGAAGGGGGAGCAGGATAAAAATATCTCTTCAGCTTCAAACAACAGTTCAGGTTTTAACTGCCCTTCAAAACATTCAATACCGTCTGTCTTTGCCGCTTCGAGAATTGACATGCGCGTGATGCTTTTGAGCACCGTACCGGTAGCGGGCGTCATCAAGCGATTGTCTTTAACCAAAAACACTGATTCGGTTCCACCTTCGGCAATAAAGCCATGCCTATCGAGCATGACCGCATTTTCAAAGCCGTTTTTTTGGGCTTCCTGTCGGGCGACCATGCCGTTTAGATAGTTGGCAGCGGCTTTGGCTTCGATTGGCACCGATAAAGGATCCAGTTTGCGCCAATTGCTCACGAATAACGTCGTACCCTCTTCAAACGGAATGCCAAGTCCGCCTAAGTCTTGTTCAGGGTCTATGGCGAAAACCGAAACGCTCAGCTTTTTCTGGGGGGGTAAAATTTCAACCGCAAATTCAGGATAGAAACATATCATTTTGATAAACCCTTTTTGAAGCCCGTTGCGCTTTACGGTGCCGGTGACTGCTTCACATAAATCTTCTCTAGAAAGCGGCAGCTCCATATCCAGTAGTTCAGCGGATTTAAACAAACGGTCGATATGCGCTTCAAGCCTGAAAACAGCCGGACCGGAAGCCGTCGAGTGCAGGCTGATCACTTCAAAAATGGCCGAGCCCCGCCCGAAGCTGTGACTCATGATGTGAACGGTGGCTTTCTCCCAGGGAATATACTCTCCTTTTAGGTAAACAATACGATCTTCAATCATTTTTCGCCTCTAAAT
>CBDUUO010000050.1:0-12373 GCA_965370395.1 uncultured bacterium | reverse complement strand
CTGACACCTGAACACTGGCACCTGACACCATTTAGAAGCGGCCACCAGCCGCTAACCCATGGTCTGCTTCAGCAGCTTGCGCAGCTGCGCCAGGGACCGGGTGTTGAGCACATCGTCTTTTTCCAGCCAGCCGCGCCGGGCCTGACCGACACCAAAGGCCAAATAGTTAAAATCGTTTATGCTGTGAGCATCGGAGTTTATCGAGACCAGAACCCCTTCTGCTTTAGCAATCCGGCAGTAAATATCATACAGGTCCAGACGCCGGGGATTGGAATTGAGTTCAAGGAAACAGCCGCGCTCTTTGGCTTTATGAATGATTCTGGCCATATCGACCTGATAGGGCTCGCGCTCATTGATCAGCCGGCCGGTGGGATGCGCCAGCATGCTAAAATAGCGATGATCCATGGCGCGCAATATGCGCTCAGTCTGTTTTTCAAGTGGTAGATTGAAATAACTGTGGACCGTTCCCACGACCAGATCCAGCCTGGCCAGCACCGCGTCCGGCAAATCCAGCGTGCCGTCTTCCAGGATTTCCACTTCAAGACCTTTTAGAATCCGAATGCCTTTTAAGGTATCATTGAGACGCTCGATCTCATCGATTTGCTGCATCAAGCGGGGCGGATCCAGACCGCCGGCCACCTTAAGTCGATCGGAATGTTCGGTTATGGCAATATATTTAAAGCGGTGCTTTTGGGCCGCCAGCGCCATCTCTTCGAGGCTGTTACGCCCATCGGTGGCAAGGGTGTGAATGTGCAAATCACCTTTGAGGTCTTTGCGTTCGATCAATTCGGGCAAGCGATCTTCTCCGGCTGCCTCGATTTCGCCACGATTCTCCCTGAGCTCCGGAGGTATGTAAGGCAGGTCCACGGTCCGGTAAACCGACGCTTCTGTCCGGCCGGCCACCTGTTTTTCAAAGCGGAACACCCCGTATTCATTAATTTTCAATCCAGCCTGATGACCCAGGCGGCGGATGGCAATATTATGGTCTTTACTGCCGGTAAAATACTGTAAGGCAGCGCCGAAGCTGGATTGCGCGACCAATCTCAGATCAACCTGCAAGCCGGATCGCAGGACAACACTGGATCGGGTGGTGCCGCTGGACAACACCTTGTCGACCTCATCATATTCCAGGAACCGATTCATCATCGGACTTGTTTTGCGGGCCGTAACCAGGATATCCAGATCGCCCACGGTTTCCCGGCAGCGCCGGTAACTGCCGGCGGCCACCACATCGATGACGCCGGGTACATTCTTCAGGGAATCAATGAGGCTGTCGACGGTGGGCTTAACCGCGGTAATTTTAAAGCGTTTTTCTTTTTGAGCCCGGGCTTCAATGGCTTCAACAATTGCTTTTTCGGTCTTTTGACCAAAACCCTCGAGGGCGCGGATGCGTCCTTTGCGGGCAGCTTTCGATAACTGCTCCAGGTTTTTAATTTTTAAATCCTGATATAAAATGCGCACTCGCTTGGGACCCAGGTTGGGCAGCTTTAAAATTTCGATAACCGTTTTCGGAATGCTCTGCTGAAGTTTGATCAGGGCTTTGGCCGTTCCGGTTTCCAGTATTTCATGAATTTTGGCAGCCAGCTCTTTGCCGATACCCGGCAGTTTTGTGAGATCTTCACTGGCAGCCACCATATCTTTTAATTCCGTTCCCAGACCGCTGACCGTGCGGGCCGCATTGCGATAGGCCCGGATGCGAAAGGGGTTTTCGTCTTCGATCTCCAGAAAATCGGCGATCTCATCGAAAATAGCGGCAATGTCGATGTTGTGGACGGGCATAATATGATCCATGCTACACGATAATGTCTTTATCAATGCATCACAAAAATGCAATAGTATATAACATGATCGGGCTGGGCGGCTATAAATAAATTCGGTTGGCGTCACTGCCCTCCTTAAAAATAAGCAGCCGTTTATCAAGAAGCACGAAAAGAAACCATCCCTTCCTTACTTTTGGGTTGACACCACATGATATTTTTTCTTAGTGGTGATACCATCGCCTCAAAGTTTTGCAATAAATCCACTTGGGAATCGACGCACCAAAAGGAGCTGCAAATGGATCTAATTGTCAGAAATGCCCGTCTCCCTGATGGGGAGAACCTTGTTGATCTGGCTGTCAGTGCAGGCACTTTTGCCGAAATCGGACCCCGGCTGAAGATTTCGGCTAAGCACGAAATTGACGCCGGCGGCAACTTAGTCTGCCCGCCGTTTGTTGATCCCCATTTGCATCTGGATGCAGCGCTCACAGCCGGAATCCCCCGCTACAACATCAGCGGCAGCCATCCGGAAGGCATCCAGGTATGGGGTGAGTATAAAAAAGCCTATCCGGAATTTGAAGATTTTAAAGATCGGGCCCGGCGGGCCATCGAGTGGGAAGTTGCCCAGGGTACGCTATACATTCGTACACACATCGATGTCTGTGATCCCAGCCTGACCGCATTAAAATATATGCTGGAACTGCGGGAAGAAGTCAGCGACATTGCCGATATCCAGATTGTGGCTTTTCCCCAGGACGGCATCCTGTCTTATCCCCAGGCACAGGAGCTGATGAGCGAAGCTTTAACCCTGGGCGCCGATCTCGTCGGCGGGATTCCCCACTGTGAATGGACCCGGGAAGACGGCGTTGAATCCATCAGCATCATTTATACGCTGGCTGAAAAATTTGACCGCATGATCGATGTCCATTGCGATGAAACCGATGATGATCATTCCCGCTTTCTCGAAGTGCTGGCATCCCAGGCGATCAAACGGGGATTTCAAAAGCGTGTGTCGGCCGGACATACCACCGCCATGCACTCCTACAACAATGCCTATGCGTTTAAACTACAGGGGTTACTGCAACAGGCCGGGGTGAACATCATCGCCAATCCGTTTGACAACACGGTTCTGCAGGCCCGCTTCGACACCTATCCCAAACGCCGGGGCATCACCCGGATTAAAGAATTATTGGCCGCCGGTGTCAATGTGAGTTTGGGCCACGACTCAATTATGGATCCCTGGTATCCATTGGGCAAAGGAGATATGCTGGCTGCTGCCCAGCTGGCGATTCATGTCTGCCACATGTCGGGTTTTGACGAGATGCACCGCATGTTTGACACCATTACCGTCAATGCGGCTAAAGCCTTGGGGATTGAAGATGACTATGGCTTTTTACCCGGTTGCCGGGCAGATTTTGTCATTCTAGATGCCGGCAGTGTGCTGGATGCACTGCGCCTGTGCCCGACCCGTTTAACGGTCGTCAAAGCCGGGCGGGTGGTCGCACAAAGCCAGCCGTCAGAAAGCCGGATTCATTACAGCGAAAAGTCGCATATCGTCGATTATCGCAAGGATTAAGGCCCGTTTGTTCAACAATTAATTTGGTTTGAAAGGATATGATCATGCAAAAAGACACCCAGTGCGTCCACAGCGGCACCCGTAAAGACCCGAACACCCGAGGCCTCAACACACCCATTTATACTTCTTCTTCTTTTGAATATCTGGATACACCCGAAAACGTGTACCCGCGATACTTCAACACCCCCAATCAAAAAAGCATCGTCCGCAAGCTTTGCGAACTGGAAAATGCGGAAGAAGGGTTGCTGTTCAGTTCCGGCATGGCGGCGATCAGCACCACCATGTTATCTTTTCTCAACAGTGGGGATCATGTGGTCCTCCAGAAAGATATTTACGGCGGGACGCATCATTTCGTAACCGCTGAATATGAGCGCTTCGGAATTGAATATACCTTTGTATCCAACCGTGCCGAAGAAATTGAAAAGGCGGTGCAGAAAAACACCAAAGTCATCTATATTGAAACGCCTTCCAACCCCCTGCTTTTAATTACGGACATCGCGGCCACCGCTCAGATTGCCAAAACCAACAATGCCCTGAGCGTTATCGACAACACATTTGCAACGCCGATCAACCAGAATCCACTGGACCTGGGCATCGACATCGTCACCCACAGCGGCACCAAATATCTGGGCGGCCACAGCGATCTGTGCTGCGGGGCGGTGTTAACGCGCAAAGACCTGGCAGGCAGAATTTTAGCAACTGCAGCCAACCTGGGCGGCAGCCTGAATGCGATGACCTGCTACCTGCTGGAAAGAAGCCTGAAAACTTTAGGCATCCGGGTAGACAAACAAAACCGAAATGCCCGGATGATTGCCGACTACCTTCAAAAAGATCCGCGCATCTCGAAGGTGTACTATCCCGGCCTTGAAAGTCATCCGGGATATGCGGTGGCCAAAAGCCAGATGAAAGAGTTCGGCGGCATGCTGGCGTTTGAGCTCGACGGCCGGGAGCCGGAACGATTCTTAAAAAATCTAAAGATAATCACCCCGGCCCTCAGTCTCGGGGGGGTGGAAACCATTATTTGCTCCCCGGCGAAAACATCGCATCAAAAAATCACGGATGCCGAGCGGGCCGAACTGGGTATCAGCGACGGCCTTCTGCGGTTGTCCGTCGGCATCGAGGAGGCCGATGACCTCATCGCCGATATAGACGGCGCACTGGCGACCTGATTGCGATTTTCAATCGAAAATATTCAATCTTTACAAGACAGTGAAAATATTCCAATACAATTTTTTTGCCACAAAATGCACAAAAATAACTAAGATACTAAAAAGGGGGTCAGCATGGGAATCATTACATGGATTATTCTGGGATTGGTTGTCGGAATTCTTGCAAAATTCCTCATGCCCGGCAAAGATCCGGGGGGAATCTTCATCACCATTTTGCTGGGAATTGCCGGCGCTATCGGGGGCGGTTTTGTCAGCTCCGCCATTGGTTTTGGCAAAGTCACCGGCTTTGACCTGCGCAGTTTGATTATCGCCGTCTGCGGCTCTGTGGTTCTGCTCATTATTTACCGGGCAGTTAAAAAATAGCTTTTTTGAAAATGAGACTCACCGCTTTAATTCTCATCCTCTTTTTGATTTTTTCCATCAGTGCCTGCACGGTTGAGGATAAAATTGAAAATGCGGACACTTTCGTTTTAGCCACCTACGGCACCCTGCGAACGCTGGACCCCGCTGCCTGTTATGATACCACCGGGTCCCAACGCATCTGGAACATCTACGAACCGCTGGTGTTTTTTGACGGATCTAAAACCGATGCGTTCATACCGGTCCTGACCACCCGGGTGCCCACGCTGGAAAACGGCGGCATCAGCACCGGCGGCAAGACCTATACGTTTCCCATCCGCAAAGGCGTCAAATTCCAAGACGGCGCCGATTTAACCCCGCAAGATGTCGCTTACTCGTTTAAACGTAACATGATCGCGGATCCGGACGGCGGCCCCATGTGGATGCTGCTGGAAGCATTGACCGGTCAAGGCTCAACCCGGGATGAAAACGGAAAAATCATAGCGGGTATTTTTAAAACGATCGACCATGCCGTAGAAGTAAAAGGCGACAGCGTGGTTTTCCATCTGCCCAGACCGTATCCACCTTTGATGGGAATTCTGGCATATTCCTCATCGGTCGTCCTGAACAGGGAATGGGCCATCGCCAATGGATGCTGGGACGGCAATATCAAAAATGCGGCGAAATACAACAATCCGGCTCCCGGCCATGAACCGCTGCAAAAAATTACCAACGGTAGCGGTGCGTTTCGCATGAAGTCCTGGAAGCCCTCCAAGCAGTTTGTGTTCGAACGATTTGAGGGGTACTGGGGAACCCGGCCGGCGCTCAAAACGGCCATTGTCAAATACGTAAAGGAATGGAGCACCCGTAAACTGATGCTGCAAAACGGGCATGCCGACCGGGTTACGGTGGACATTCCCTACGTGCCGGAAGTTAAAGCCATGCAGGGCTTGAAATTTTACAGGGTGCCCCAGCTATCGGTGTCATTTGCGCTCTTTTGCCAGAAAGTCGACCCCACCGGCAATCCGAATATCGGCAGCGGCAAACTGGACGGCAACGGGATCCCGCCGGATTTCTTCTCGGATATCCGCGTTCGAAAGGCTTTTTTACACGCCGTGGACCGCAAAACCTACCGCAAAGACGTTTTTAACGATCTGGTCATTATGCCCACCAGCCCCAATATCGAGGGGCTGCCCTATCACAAAGATGTGCCGGTGTACGCGTTTGATCTGGCTAAATCCAGGAATTACCTGCAAAAAGCCTGGGGCGGCAAGGTGTGGCATAACGGGTTTAAAATGGTCATCACCTATAATTCCGGCAATGCCATGCGTGAGGCCGCTGCGATTATGCTGGCTGAAAACATCATGTCGCTGAACCCCAAATTCAGCATCGAGGTCCGCAACGTGGAATGGAAGGATTACCTGGTTCAATACCGCAGCTTTATGTATCCGATTTTTATTACCGGCTGGGGAGCGGACTACGCCGATCCGCATAACTTCCTTTATACCTTCATGCACTCCCGGGGCGTTTACGGCAAATTCATGGCCTATAAAAATAATGAAGTCGACCGGCTTTGCGAGGCCGGCATTGCCACGGTGGAGCCGGCAAAACGCGAAGAAATTTACGCCCGGCTGCAGCACCTGTGGTATGAAGAAGCCATCGGCATCCCGCTTTACCAGCAGATCAACATCCGCGCCTACCGGGATTGGGTTGACGGTTATGTGCCCAATGCCATGCTCACCGATGCCTGGGAAGATCTCAAACGCATCGTAAAAAAAATCCCGCCCTGAAGCGGGATTTTCTTTTAGAAACCCGTTCTAATTATTTCCCGGAAATTGACGGGCAGAACCTGCCCGTTAGCGCGGCCGTCAGCCAACCACCTTGAAGTTAAGCACCAGGTTTCTGTGCGTAATTTCTTCTCCGACACTGGCAAACAGGCCCGCCTGATAACCACCGGCTTCCCAGGCGCTGACCCAGTAATCAACAATCTCGTTGACCGCCACATTATAAAGCTGATCGGTAATCTCTTTTTTCCTTTTCGCCCGGCAGGGAATTCGGTAGTTCTCAATCAGACTGGTGATATGGGGTTTGACACTGGCCGCGGCAACTTGCTGGTGACCATCGTATTGCACATTTTCCGGAATAAAATGATTGGGAGTTCTGTAATTATCCGGCGAGATCGTTTCTGCAAGAAAACAGGCAATAACGCCAAAAGCGTGCGCCGTATTGAACTCATTATATTTGCCTTCTTTTAAATCTTTGATCAGATGGTGATAAACCAATTCGGTATCGTACGGGTCAATTGAGTAGCTGCGCCGTTGGTGTCTTTCCTTAAAATGCATCCCCGACGAGACCGTCGCTAAATTGCTGCGCAGGTACGCTTTAAGTTCAGCCGGACAAAATTCAATGGCATCATGAACCAACTGGTCGCGGGTCAATGATTTAAAAGCAAATGAATTCCCGGGCGGAAAAATAAGAATCACAAACAGCAAAAAGGCCAATATTTTCAATAATTTCGCATACATAATATCACTCTCCTCTAATAAGGGGGTTGGTGGCGATCAGAATGTAATATGTTGATAATGTTATTTTATTTAATCGGTAAAAATGGGGAAAACTTTAATGAAAAAGGCGGCTCATGGAGGAATGAACCGCCCTTTCATTGAATGGATAAGGAAAAAGCTTGGGAGGTATAATAATGCTTAGAGTCTTTGGACTCTGAAAATTATGTATATCTGCTACATTGTGGCATGTCAAGCATTTTTTTCAGAATCCGGGTTTTTACGGGGGAGGCGAGCCAACGGCGCCGCCGGTGCCGGATCCGCCTCCACTGGATCCGCCTCCACCGGATCCACCTGGCGCACTGCCGGGATCAGCGGGACCTTCAATCTCTTGGGCTCTGTGTCGCTTAAAAAGCTTTAGCAGGAAAAAAGTCTTTTGGCGCGCGGCAACGCCGACTTCAATCTGACCTTGATGTTCCCAGACATAATCCGGAGGGACAAGCAGCACATACCTGCCCTCGGGAAGTTCAATCGGCTTTAGCGGTGTGGTCCCCAGAAACAATTCTTCCCCGGTGCAGGATTCTTGATATGAAGTAAAAAGCCCGAAAAACTTTCGGATCGTTTTGCGTTCATATTGATCAAGCGGGCATACGTGCAGATCGACATCGGCAATATTGCATTCGAGCTCAAGATACCCTTTACTGCCGGCCGGCTCCGCTTTTACCGCTTGACCCGAATATGCCGGCAGCGCTCCAAAAAGAAAAGATGAGATTAAGGTGACAATGATTGCAAAAACGCTGGTGTTCATTTTTTCACCTTTTTCGTCTGATGTTTTTTCCAGGTCCCCGGTTAAAACTGCTTTTTCTATATCAGACACTCCCCTTTTAATCTATACCCTGGCTGAGTGCATTTGTCTGGCGGCAAGCGCAATAAAGACTAGCGATGCAACCAAAAAGTTGGCCAGCCCGAAAAGAACAGGGATTATCGCCAGCACGCTGATCAAGACAGCAGCGATCATACCCATGACAAAAAAGTTTAACTTCACACGCTTTTTTTTGCGAATCAGGAATTTAGCGCCATAAAGCACCAGGCAGGTTATGATGATTTCAAGCAACAAAATGATCAGGCTTTCCAGCTCAATTAATGTGAACCCGCTTCCCCCGATAAACCCGAACCATTCATCATTGACTTCATTATGGTAATAGCCGTTAATGATCTGATTAATGGCATGGGCATAAAGAAATACGCCGGGCATGCCGTAGGAATCATCTTTATCATCCGGGGTGAAATCCCGGGGACTGAAAGGCGTTTGAAAATAATCGGTATTAAGATCAGCCAACCCGATCAGCGCAATCCGGCCTGAAAATAACGCTTTATCCGCCCAGCCATTGTAAATTTCGTGATATGAAACTTTTTTAAAAGGCGTTTGTGCAAAAGCCATCCACAGCCGCCGGGGAATGCGTTTACCGATCAAATGCACGCCCTTGGCGTCGATTTCAGGGGTCAGTCGGAGTTTCTTCGCCAATACCTGGACAAACAAACTGGGCTTATCTAAAGCGGTCTCGGAAACCTTCACGGTGTCCCAGGCCTTTAAATACATCACTTTGTTAATCCATGTCAGATCTTTTTCCAGAGAAATACTGCCCCAGTCAGCTGCTTTGTAAATTCCTCGATCTTGAACATTTTGGGCCTGACCCAGCACCACCGGGAAATTATTTTTACGAGACCGCCTGAGGCCTTCGATAAACTTTACAGTCGCTAACTTCGTGGGGTCATCGTATGCCGGTGGAAACCAGAAATCAAAACCAACCGCTTCGGTCCCCAGATCGCGTAATATTTTGATGACCGTCGGGTGATATTGACGCCACATTTTGGGGTTGGAAAGGTACGGCGGGGGCTGTTCTTGCCCTTTTTTGATATTCATCTTTTTGTGTTCACCCGGCTCAATGGTGACAACGGTTATCTTCTGGGAATTGGGCAGCAGGACGACTCGGCACTGCCAGATTTTGGTAAGCAGGTTGACATTCGCGTAATTTAAAAATGGCATGACGATAACCATCACCAGGCAGGTGATACCCATATAGGTCAGCAACGGCCGTTTGGATGCAGTTAAGAATTGCAGCCCGGCCGCCCGCCTTTTTTTCCCGGCCCGCAGCGAAATCGCTTCCGCCTGCAAGATCACGCGATAAACGCTTACGGGGTCGGAAATATTTTTAACGGACCGATCCCCTAAATAATCAAACTCCAGGGAAAGTTTGTTTTTCACCTGTTCGTATACCGAACCGGAAATGCAGATACCGCCCGCTTCTGCCAGTCCCTCCAGCCGGGCTGCAATATTAACGCCGTCGCCATAAATACGGCTTTCATCCTGGATCACATCCCCGAGGTTAATTCCGATGCGAAATTTCATTTTACGGTTTTCAGGCAATCGAGCATTATGGCGATCGAGCGCCTGCTGAATTTTTACGGCACCTTGGGTGGCATCCAGCACACTGGCAAACTCAGCCAGCAGGTTATCTCCGGGCGAATCAACGATACGACCGTGATGGGCTTGAATAACGGATGCCATGATTTTGCGGCAGTCTTTCAGGGTTTGAACCGTAGCGACGTCATCCTCGCCCATCATCCGGCTGTAGCCTTTAACATCCGCACTCAGGATGGCCGTTAATTTGCGTTTAACATTCTGTGAGTCCATAAAATCGCTTTTAGAGTCTTCATTGTGAATTCTTTGCATTTTGTGCAAAAACATTTTCGCCACCAAGACACTAAAACACAAAGTTTAATTTTTACAAACAGTCTTGCTTTGTGTCTTTGTGCCTTGGTGGCCATTTTTCCGGTTTATCCGGGTTAGGGTATTTTCAAATCAAGGGAAAAGAAAAAGGCATGAGACTTCAATCAATTAGTATCTGATGTTTAGAATTGTCAAGTAAAAACGGCAGGATATCTGGGAATATGGACACCCCAAATTCCGCATACATCATCATCAAATATAATCCTACAGCGGATGGCTAATTCTTTTCAGGATCGGCAACAGGGTTAATTCCGCGACATCTCCGTCAAGATAAACACGCACCAGGTGAAAAGCGTTGGCCGCCTCATTTAATTGTTTTTCAAATCGGGCCGAATTGATGTGCGCCATCTCTGAAGATAATTTTACTTAAAACTAAAATGCAAACATATTATTCAAGCACCAAAATTGATGCTTTCGTAAAAAGTCTTAAACGTCCTTTGGCGTCATTCCCGCGAAAGCGGAAATCCAGTTTTTTCAAATACTTCTGGATGCCTGCCTTCGCAGGCATGACGGAATTTCGAACTTTTTACGAGTCTGTCAAAATTAAACGGCTACCAAAACAGTTTGTGTTTGTCCGTGTGGGTCTGCCTGCCCAGTTAAACTTTTCGTAGAAAAAGAGCATAGCGAGTTTAACAGGGGTGGCCAATTAAGAAATCTGAGCTTCCCTGGCTTTGCGCTTCAAGGCCACCACGCACTCTTTCAGCTTCTGCATTTTATTTTCAAGACATGACGCCTCGTACTTTTCGGCGGCATCAGCGGGCATAAAAAGCCATACGGGCGCCTCACCGGAAGCCTCAACGATGGTATCGATGTTGGGCGATCCTTGACCATAAATCCTGATCAAGCAGGAATGGGTCCTGTCATTCCAGGTTTTTTTATCTCTTGATTTAACCGGTCGATTATCCAGCAACTGCTTCGCGGCTTCTATTTGCTCCTGCAGCAGATCGATTCCGGTTTTCATATCAACCGGTTCAAGAACCTTTTCGACCTTCTTTTTCCAAAGCATAATTTATTTTCTCCGGTAATGTAAAAGTAGCTCCCTTATCTTATACCCGCCTTGTCCAATGAAAATAATACCGAAAAACAAATTTCCAAAATTTTTCAGCAACCAATTCTCCCTTTATGCAAGAGAAGTAACATCTTAAATGTTTTATGTTCGTCTTCTCTTGTTCGTAAATAAATAACATCATACCTCTCTTAACAGCCTTTATCCTTTTCCTGGACGAAATTAAAATGATCATTATAATGACCATATCAATGAAAGCTTCAAGGAGGTTGAACATGCTGACAATTCAAGACTACATTCCGGTCACAAAGGCAAAAACTAAGCTTCTAGACATCATCAGAAAAATTGAGAGCTCTGACGATACTATTGCGATTACGAAAAACGGTGTTCCGGAAGCAGTTCTTCTAAGCATGAATAAGTTCGAAGGTCTTGTGGAAACGCTGGCGGTTCTTTCTGATGAAAAGGCGATGAAATCAATACGAAAATCTATTAAAGAAGCCCGTGAGGGAAAGTGGCTTGATTACGATGAGGTTTTTGGTGAATGAAAAAATGGAAAATACGATTTACGCCGGAATCGTCACGATTATTATCAAAACTTCATCCGGATAATAAAGGACATGTCAAACAGGCCCTGACTGAACTTCGGCAAAATCCATTCACCGGCAAAGATTTGCAGGGGGAACTGTCCGGATTTAAATCGCTCAGATTGAAACAATATCGAATTATTTCCAATATCAATGAAGAAGAAAATTTTATCCAGATCTACCACATCGGTCAAAGAAGAGACGTCTATGAACAATTCAGGCGTTTACTGACCGAACTTCAAAAATCTTAAGGATCCCGTTAATCTCGCCTAAAGAAGTTAAAAAGTTAAGTACGTCCCCTTCTTTTATATTTTGAAACGCATAAAATCATAGGTGTCCCCTCCTTTATTTTTATTGTCTTTTTTGTGGGTGCCACAATGTAACATATTGATAATACATGAAATACCTGACACAATCTAAAAATACTGTTACTAATCTCCATAAAACACCCCGTCATCTCAAATCGAATATGGCAGATGATTCTCTGCAGAAGCTACGAATTAAGCTTAGAGATCCTTTTAGATCCGGCTTTTCCGTTTCATTATTTTTCTTGTCAACTGAAGCTGCGCTGGCCTTTGTGGTTTATAGCGGTTGCCAAAAATTTGTTCCAATAATCTGTCATTGCGAGGAGCTTAGCGACGAAGCAATCT
>CBDUUO010000049.1:0-12433 GCA_965370395.1 uncultured bacterium | reverse complement strand
CGGAGATTTTTTTATGAAGCTGCAAGGAACTTATAAATTCAAAGCCTCCCAAGAGAAAGTATGGGAAGTTCTGACCAATCCACGGCATCTCGAAAAAGCCATTCCGGGCTGCGAGAAATTAGAGGAAATAGAACCCGGAATATATGATGTCACATTAAAGATCGGCATTGCTGGCATTAAAGGAACATACAAAGGGATGGCCGAAGTGGCTGATCCCCAACCCCCGCAAAAATACCGTCTGATTGTCGAAGGCAGCGGCAGCCCCGGATTCGTGAAAGGAGAGGCCCTGATTGAATTGTCCCATCAAAACCAGAGCACGATCGTGTCTTGTCAAGGAGAGGGACAGGTCGGCGGATTGATCGCAGGAGTCGGTCAGAGACTGATCAGTGGAATCGCCAAAATGATGTTGGGTCAGTTTTTTAAACAAATCGGTAAGGAATTAAAGGCGCTCTAGTGTTATGTCCCGCAAGTAATTTACAAAACATAGATTGAGTTTATTAATGTTAATTCGTTTTATTTTAGGTGTCAGAAATAAGTAGGTTTCGGGTGTCGGGTGTCAGGAAGATACAGAGGACAGAGCACAGAAAACAGATGACAGATGACAAAGGGCAGACTGTTTTCTTTTTTCTGTCATCTGACTTCTGTTCTCTGTTATCTGACACCTGAACACTGACACCTGACACCATAGATCAGGAGAACGGATATGAAACCATGCGCGTTTGAATACTTTAACCCTCAATCAGTGCAAGAGGCTATCGAGCTGTTGGACCGCTACGGGGATGAAGCCAAGATTATTGCCGGAGGTCAGAGCCTGGTCCCCATGATGAATTTCAGACTTGCCCGTCCCGAAATTTTGATTGACATCACCGGAATCAAGGAACTCGATTACGTTAAAACCGAAGGCGATGAACTCGTGATTGGGGCATTGACCCGCGAAAGAGATATTGAGCAATCACCACTGGTCGTTGAAAAATGGCCCATCCTCTCCAAAGCCATATCGTTTATCGGACACAGCGCCATCAGAAACCGCGGAACGATTGGCGGCAGTCTGGTGCATGCGGACCCTTCAGCCGAAATACCGACCTCGCTGTGTGCCCTCAATGGAAACGTAAAGGTCGTCGGGCCATCCGGCGAAAAAATTTTGCAGCCCGAAGAATTTTTCATGACCTATCTGACCACCTCCCTGGAGCCATCGGATCTCCTGGTGGAGGTAAGGATTCCCGCCCTGCCGGAGAAAATGGGCTGGTCTTTCGGGGAACTGAGTCGGCGCTCCGGTGACTTTGCCATCGTGGCGGTGGGCATTATGCTTTTTACAGAAACGGCAGGGGTGTGCCGGGAAGCGCGAATCTCAATGGGCGGTGTCGCCCCGACCCCTGTTCGCGCAGAAGAAGCTGAAGCGCTATTAGCCGGTCAAAAAATTACCGAAAAATTGATCGCAGAGGCCGCTCAACAAGCCGCTGAGGAGACCGACACCGAACCCGATTATCACGCTTCGGCTGAATATCGTATGGATATGGCACGGGTTTTCGTCAAAAGAGGATTACAAGAGGCATGCAACATGCTCAATGGAGGTCAATAGAATGACAGGCAGTCATCGCATAATGCTAAAGGTAAATGGCGTGGATTATGAGCGATTGGTAGAGCCCAGGCAGCTCCTGGTTGATTTTTTAAGAGACGATTTGGAATTGATCGGAACCCATTTCGGATGCGAACACGGCATATGTGGTTCCTGTACCGTTTTGTTCAACGGCAGGGCGGTGCGTTCCTGCCTGATGTTTGCCGTCCAGGCCGACGCTGCCGACATCATGACCGTCGAGGGACTTGCAGATGGTAAGCAATTACACCCGCTTCAGGTGGCATTTCGCGAAAAACACGGTCTGCAGTGCGGATTTTGCACCCCCGGCATGTTGATTAGCGCATATGAATTTCTCAATGAAAATTCGAATCCGAGCGAGGAAGAAGTGCGAAAAAACATGTCCGGCGTGTTATGCCGCTGCACAGGATACAAGCAGGTCGTAGATTCGGTGATGGAAGCGGCTCAGCAAATGAGGAATAAATGATCTTTCAACAAATTATCAACGGTCTGATGTTGGGCGCCACGTATTCGCTGGTGGCTATCGGTTATACCCTTATCTTCGGCGTGCTCGGAATTCTGCATTTCGCGCACGGCGAAGTCTTAATGGCCGGTGCCTTTATGGGGCTCTATATCATCATCTGGAGCGGCCTGCCGCTTTATGTTGCCCTGCCCCTGACGATGCTGGCCACGGGAATCCTGGGCGTTTTAATCGATTTGCTGGCGATCCGGCCGCTTAAAAAGGATTTTCATCTGGCACCGCTTTTGAGCACGATCGGGGTTACCATCATTCTGCAGAACCTGGCCGTAAAAATCTTCGGCGGATTCGGGACCCGTTTTCCCGACGCAATCGGAACCACCAATTACCAGGTTGGATCGTTCTTCATCAGTTCCGTTAACGTCCTTATACTGGGGATTTCTTTGTTTTTAATGGTCGGCCTGTATTTTTTTATCGCCAAAACCAAAATCGGAAAAGGGATGCGCGCTGTCTCCGAAAGCCACATGCTCGCCGGGTACCTGGGCGTCAATGTGGATTTGATCGTTCTGATTACCTTCGGGATCGCCTCGGCCCTGGCTGGAGCGGCCGGCGTGATGATCGGGTTGTCCTTCCACGCCATTTCTCCTTTCATCGGGCTTACATTTGCCCTTAAAGGGCTGGTGGTGATGCTTTTGGGAGGACTGGGCAATGTGGTCGGTGCAATGATCGGTGGACTGATACTGGGGCTGGCGGAAGTATTCAGTATCGTTATCCTGCCCACCGAGATTAATTTACAGGACATTTTTTCCTTCGGCATCATGATCCTTATTCTGATTTTCAAGCCCACCGGGCTTTTCGGAACACGGATTACGCAAGGTTAAAAGGGATATTGATTTGGATTATCTGATATCAGTTATCACCATAGCGGGCATTAATATCATTATGGCCCTCAGCTTCTATCTGCCCTTTATGACCGGCCAGATATCCATAGGTCAGGCCGGTTTTATGTCCATTGGTGCTTACGCGTCGGCGATCTGCACGGCTAAATTCGGGCTGCCCTACGTACCGGCGGTTCTGATCGGCGGGATGTGTGCTGCGATTGTCGGCTTTATTTTGGGGATTCCGGCACTACGCATCAAAGGGATTTATCTGCTGCTGTTGACCCTGGGATTTGGTGAGATTGTACGCGTGGTCTTTATCAATATAGATTATATCGGTGCAGCCGCCGGCTTTCCGGGCATCCCCTATCAGGAACACACGCTGCTGTATGCATACGGGACGGTACTGATATTTATCGTACTCTTTAATCGGTTGCGCAAATCCCGCATGGGCCGGGCTTTGCAGGCGGTCGGCAGTGATGAGGATACGGCTGAAGTTATCGGGGTAAACATCACCGCTGTTAAGCTGATCGCATTCTCCAGCGGCGCTTTTATTGCCGGTATCGGAGGGGGAATCTTCGCCCACTACCAGGAGTACATCGAGC
Source organism: uncultured bacterium (assembly GCA_965370395.1). Lineage (GTDB taxonomy): Bacteria > Desulfobacterota > Desulfobacteria > Desulfobacterales > JAHEIW01 > JAHEIW01. Next base: position 8,899 of record CBDUUO010000049.1, on the reverse strand, counting down.
CTCTCATGTTCGACGTCATGCATTCCGTTGAATTTCTGGTGTTCACGATTTTTGGCGGAATCCAGATATTCTGGGGACCGATCTTTGGCGCCTTTGTTCTGACCCTGGTGCCGGAATTTTTGCGATTCATTCAGGAATGGCGCATGGAGCTGTACGGTGCCCTGCTTATTTTAATGATGATTGTCAGACCCCAGGGGTTAATCAGTCTCGATTCTGTGAAGACCCTTGAAAATGCTTTTTGGCGGCTTTTTGGGAAAAACACCGCCGCGGTTCTCAGTCCGGGTCAGACGGAGGGTAAATGATTCTTGAAATAAGAGATATTATAAAATATTTCAATGGCTTTTGCGCGCTTATGAATGTGGAGCTTGAAGTTGAGGAAAATACGTTACATGCCATTATCGGTCCCAATGGCGCCGGCAAAACCACCCTCTTTAACCTGATCAGCGGGATCTACGATGTTAGTGAAGGCCAGATCGCTTTTAGAAAAAAACCAATTAACGGATTAAAACCCCATCAGAGAGCCGAGCTGGGAATCTCCAGAACCTTTCAGATCGTAAGGCTTTTCGGTCATATGAGCGTTTTGGAAAATGTTATGTTAGGAAGTCACTGCAAGACCAGAACCGGGCTTTTAAGAACCCTTTTCAGGATCTCCCTGCGGGAATTGGAAGAAGAAAAGACCACTCGTGAAAATGCCATGCGCTGGTTGGAGTTCGTGGGCATCGCCCACAAAGCCGACCAGATTGCCGTCAACCTTCCCCATGCCGAGCAGCGGCTCGTTGAAATTGCCAGGGCGCTCAGCCAGGATCCTGATTTGCTGCTTTTCGACGAACCCGCCGCCGGAATGAATCCAAAAGAGACCCTGGATCTAGAATCTCTGATCGTTAAAATCAACCAGATGGGGAAGACCGTTCTTTTGATCGAGCATAATATGGATCTGGTTATGGAAATATCCCATGTGATTTCAGTGCTCAATTTCGGAGCTAAAATCGCCGAAGGGAAACCGTCCGAGATTCAGGAAAACCCTGCGGTCATTGAAGCCTACTTGGGTAGAAAAAGGTAAATGCGATGCTGTCTGTCACAAACATCTCAGCCGGATACGGCGGTATTCTGGCGATCAATGGGGTAAGTATTGATGTGCACCCTGGCGAAGTCGTGGTTCTGATTGGTGCCAATGGTGCCGGAAAAAGCACTCTTTTGAGGACCATATCCGGCGCCATAAAGCCCAAAGAAGGCCAAATCGTCTATCAGGACCAGAAAATCGACGGTGTTAAGCCCCATACGATCGTCAAGATGGGGGTGGTTCAAATTCCCGAAGGACGGGGGATTTTATCCCGCATGACCGTGAAGGAGAATTTGGATATGGGAGCCTACCTGCGTTCCGACAAGAATGGTATCGCCAAGGATCTGCATAATGTTTTCGAAAAATTCCCCAGATTAAAAGAACGGCTGGGCCAGAATGCAGGTACGCTTTCAGGGGGCGAACAACAGATGCTGGCCATCGGCCGGGCTTTGATGGCAAAACCGCAGCTGCTGCTCATGGATGAACCCTCTCTCGGGCTGGCGCCGGTTTTGGTGGAGTTTATCATCGAAACCATCCATGAGCTTCGTGTCAAAGATGGCTACACCATTTTGCTGGTGGAGCAAAATGCCAATCAGGCCCTGACTGTGGCGGATCGCGGTTACGTCATGGAGACCGGTCGTATTGTCCTCGAGGGCGATAGCCAGGCCTTACGCGATAACGAAGACGTTCAAAAGGCGTATCTGGGGAAAACTGGCAGAAGCGTTCGGGTTTAGTACTGCCGATGCAAAATGAAATAATAATTTTTCTAGTGACGGCAGATTTACAGAAATCCACGTAGCGTAAAAAAGGAGGTGATAGAACTAAATGATGTGCAGAACCTGTCTCGTCTGGGTAGTATGACTTCAACTTAAAAGGAGGATACCATGATAAAAAAGAAAAAAAAATTTCCAATTGTAATAGTCGCGTTTTCTCTGGTAATCATCCTGGCCCTAGCTCCGTCCGCTGAAGCCGGAAAGCTTTCCGGCGATACAGTCAAAATCGGCGGTATTTATTCAATTTCAGGGGTCTGCGCTGAATGGGGCACGGCCGCAAAAATTTCAGCCGAAATTGCGGTAGAAGAAATCAATGCAGCCGGCGGAATCGGCGGTGTTCCAATCGAGATGGTATGGTACGACGTTGGCTGTAAAGCACCACCTGCCATCCCGGTAATCGAAAAACTGGCCAAACAGGATAAGGTTCTTGTGGTCAATGGGCCCTGCCAGAGTTCGGTCTGTGAGGTTATCTTCCCGAAGCTTAACCGATTGAATATGCCTATGATTTCCTTTTGCTCATCCAAACCGGGATTGTCTGCCCTGAGTCCCTGGGCATTCAGAAACACCTTGACCAGCGATAAGCAGCTTGACCCGGCTATGACGAAATGGAAAGAAAAATATGGTATCAAATCCGCAGTTATCCTTTACAACTCGGAAGATGCCGTTTCCACGGTCGAAGGCAAAAAAATCATGCCGGTTCTGTTAAAAAAACACGGTATAGAGCTCAAGAAAATGTTCACATTCCAGACTCAAACCCTTGATTTTGCTCCCTTTATAACCGAGATCAAAGCGCTGAACCCGGACGGTATTGCGGTTGGCTCCTGCTACGAAGCCGGCGCCAAAATTGCAATCGAAGCCAGAAAACAGGGCCTCAAAGCACCCATGCTGGGCGGCGCCTGCAACAGCACTCCCGGACTGATCGAAATTGGCGGAGAAGCTGTCGAAGGCTATTATGGTTCAACGGCCGCCTGGATCGATGGCAACCCCGACCCCAGAATGGTCAAGTATCTTGAGAAATTCAAAGCGCGTTCTCCGGGCGGCAAAGCGCCGCCTTACGGCGGACCCCGCTCATATGACAATATTTATATCATCAAGAAGGTCATGGAAGAAGAAGGGGTTACCAATAAACCCGGCGACCTGGCCAAGGATCGCGATAAAATCCGCAGGGGCTGGGAAAAACTGAATAATTTTAATGGCATCTCCGGCGTGACCACCATGGACAAAAATGGTGACGGCGTCGGAGGCGTCAGAACCCTGGTCGTCGAAAGTGGGGAATTCATGGCCAAATAGGACGACGTTGTTCAAAAACGGATTTGTGAATTCAATTGGCCACTCGCCACGGCTTATGATCTCGCACTGAGTCCCCGGCGAGTGGCTAAATTTTCGTCCAGTAAGCGTTATGATTTAGGGCAAAAAGAAACTTCTTCAGGAGATAAAATAATGGCGGAGATTGAACAGATCTTGCAAGACGTCCGCAAGGATGGGAGAACCAAACTTACTGAATTTGAAGCCAAGCAGGTTTTGGCCGCTGCGGGAATTGCCGGCACGCATGAGGAGTTGGCCACCAGTGAGCAAACGGCGGTATCAAGCGCCCAAAAACTCGGATACCCGGTCGTATTGAAGATTTCATCGCCGGATATTTTGCACAAGACCGATGCCGGTGGCGTAAAGGTAGGGATAGCGAACGATGAGGCCGTTGGCCAAGGGTACCGAGAAATTATGAATGCCATAAATGAGAAGCATCCCGATGCGAAAATCCACGGCGTTCTTGTACAGGAAATGGTAGAAGGCGGTATTGAGACGATTTTAGGCGTAGCCAACCGACCGCCTTTCGGCCCGGTGGTGGCCTTTGGTCTCGGAGGCGTGTTCGTAGAACTGTTAAAAGATATCACATTGCGCCTGGCACCGATTGATGAAAATGGCGCTGCCGGTATGCTGGACGAGATCAGAGGGTCAAAGATGCTCGACGGTTACCGTGGCCAGCCGGCGGCCGACAGAGCGGCGCTTGCCAAGACCATTGCCCGGCTTTCGGAGCTGGCGGTCAAGTTCCATGCGGACATCGAAGAACTGGACATCAATCCGCTTGTTGTCAAAGGAAATCGGATTCTGGCACTGGACGCATTGATTACGCTCAAACAAAAAGAAAGGGACGCTAAAAAAGAACCCGCTAAAAGTGAAGCCTTGAATGACATAAGGGCCGTCCTCGAGCCGAAGTCCATAGCGGTCATCGGCGCATCAACCAATCCAACCAAGACCGGCCACTTATTGCTGAAAAATATTGTGGTCAACGGTTTTCCAGGCAAAGTATACCCCATCAACCCCGGTGCCGACGAGATTATCGGCCTCAAGGCCTACCCCAAGATACTCGATGTACCGGGTGATATCGACCTGGTCTTCTTTCTGCTGCCGGGCAAGTTTGTCCCGACCCTGTTTGAGGATTGCTTCAAGAAGGGTGTAAAAGCAGCTGTAATCATCGCTGCCGGTTTTGCCGAGGCCGGAGATGAAGGCAAAAAAGAGCAACAAAAACTGGTCGAGCTTATCAAAAAAACCGGCGTCCGCTGCCTGGGCCCCAACTCTATCGGATTCATCAACATGGATCAGAAACTGGTCGCCAGCTTCATTTTGTTCGAAAACTGGGAAGATGGTTCCATCGCATTGGGAGGCCAATCCGGGATCTTCGCCGGTGCGGTCGCCGATCAAGTGATGGCACGAACGGTTCAGCGCATCGGCGTAGGCAAAAGCGTCATATTCGGGAACAAGATCGATCTGGACGAAAGTGATTATCTGGAGTGGGCCTGGAAAGACCCGGGGAGCAACATGGTTGCGCTGCATCTGGAAGGCATGCATAATCCCCGCCGCTTTTTCTCAATTGCGAATAAGGCAAAAGCGGATATGCCGATTCTGGTGCTAAAACCCGGCCGCACAAAAGCAGGCGCCAAAGCCTCTGCCTCGCATACCGGCTCCCTGGCCCTTGACGATACCATAGTTGATTATGCGTACCGCCAGTATGGAATTACGCGCGCATATGACCTCGAGGAATTTTTAGAATATATGAAAGCATTTCAATACCAGCCGCTGCCACAGGGAAATCGGGTCGGCATCGTGACCTTCAGTGGCGCTAATGGTGTGATGGCCTCGGACGAACTGCAAGCCCGCGGTTTTGTGCTGTCTGAATTCAGCCCCGGGACCCAAGAACGTATCAAAAAGTTTATACCGGAGTGGCAACCGGTCATGAATCCACTCGATCTTTGGGCGGCCCTGGGATCCGGAAACCGGCTCACTCACGAAGAGGGGATCCACTCAGTTTTGGATGACGAGAATGTGGATGCCGTGCTGGTCATCCTTCTGGCTCTGGCAAACGCGGATTTTGAGGGTATTCGGGAGGTCTACCAGAAAGCAAAGGAGATTCATCCTGAAAAGCCGATCTATACCGTGGCGTTGGGAGGCGAGGTCAAGCAGAGATGGCTTAAAGAGGTTGATGGTTTGAACATGCCTTTTTTCGAGACCACCCAGATCGCTGTTAAAGCACTGACAGCAGCAAGGCGCTATGCTTTAAATCGAGAGCGCCTGCAACCGGATCCGCTGCTGCCAACGTAAAGCCGCTGTGCAGGGCTTAGTGTTGCGTCTCGCAAGTAACTTACAAAACACGGTTTTATTTAAGGTGTCAGGTGTCGGGTGTCAGGCCCCTGGCTACTGGCTTCTTGCTTCTGGTCTCTGGCCTAAACTTCACTGAGCAGTTCGGGCGTCTTCGACCCTGTGGTTTAGGCCCGAAGGAAGCTTACGCCGAAAACTCACCTACGAATGACTCGTCGGAGACGGGTCGATAGTCGCTGACCACTGGCTACTAGCCAGCAGCCAGAAGCGAGAAGCCAGCGACCAAAACGCTGACACCTGAACACTGAAACCTGAAACCATAGTCATTGGGTTAACCGCTAACCCGGATTTGCAAACATGATTATCGATTTTCATGTCCATACCGCCTATTACCGCAGCCGGACACCGGCTTATATGGAGTTACTGCACAAAGGGTGGGGCGACCGTCTGGACTGGATGCTTCAGACCTATTCTTCTCCGGAAGCCTTTGTGGGACTCATGGATGAGGCCGGCATTGATTATGCGGTGATACTGGCAGAACTGGCGCCCATCACTTCCGGAATCGCTGCCAATGAGGATGTGGCCCAATTCTGCTCCCATAGTCCGCGCCTGATTCCCTTTGCCAGCATTGACCCGAACACATCTGAAAAACCGGTTGATGAATTGGAGGAATTGGTGCGCAACCAGGGTTTCAAGGGCCTAAAACTTTATCCGACGTATCAACATTTCTATCCCAATGAAACCAAAATCTATCCGCTGTACGCCAAAGCCCAGGAGCTGGACATCCCGGTATTGCTTCATATCGGCTCATCGATATTTAGCGGTGCCCGGCTGAAATACGGAGATCCCATTTACCTTGATGATGTGGCGGTGGACTTTCCAAAACTCAAGGTGCTTCAGGCTCACAGCGGACGCCCATTCTGGTATGAAAAAGCGCTGGCGCTGGCCCGGATTCATGAAAATGTGTACATGGAAGTTTCCGGTCTGCCCCCGCAAAATCTGTTAACCTATTTCCCGGAACTCGAGCGCATCGCGCATAAAGTGATCTACGGCTCTGACTGGCCGGCAGTGCCCACCATTAAAGAAAATATAATAGCCCTGCAGGGCTTAAATATAAACGAGGAAGCCAAACGAATGATCCTGGGTGAAAATGCGGCCCGATTGTTAAAAATATAACCTGCTGCTGCGTTATTAAGGGCTTGCCATAGTTTATTATGGCTGCGCTCTTAAATGCTTTACATATGAAAGCCTCCGACTCGTGCAAAATTCAGGTAGAAAATTCGTATTTTATATTATCCTCACGTAATCATGTTATGAATAAACTTTATAGATTATTACATATTCTCTGGCTTGATACTAAAAGACGGTTATTTGGAAAGGTATTCATGGCAGAGGTTGATATAACAGACAACTGCAACCTTAGATGTAAACATTGCTATCATTTTCATGGTAAACAGAATTTCAAGAAAAAGGAACTGCCTATTGAGATATGGAAGGAAAGATTCAATGATCTTTACAAAAAAGGGATAAGATTCATACTGCTTGTTGGTGGAGAACCTGCTCTAAGAAAAGATGTTCTCATGCTCGCTGACAGGATCTTTCCATTTGTATATATTATCACTAACGGGACCATGAAGATTCCCGATGATTTCAATCACAGACTATTCGTCTCTATTGATGGTTCTCCAGAAACAAATGACTCCATTAGAGGCAATGGTGTCTTCAAAAAAGTAATAAAGAATTACAAAGGAGACAAAAGGGTGATAATAAATATGACAATTGCAAAAAATAATTTCAAAGAACTTGAGGATGTAATAAAGATATCAATGGAGAATGGGTTCAGGGGTGTCGTGTGTAACATATACACCCCAAATATCAAAAACAAGAATGAATTATTGATAGGGAAAAGAGCAAGAACATCTATTATCTCTGAACTGAGACGAGTAAAAGCACTATATCCAGATAATTTATTTCTGAGCAATAAAATGATAAAGTGGTATGAATTTCCAAATCATATTGGGTTTTGTTATTGGGGTGATGAAGTATTACATTTTGATGTGACCTGGAACCAGAGAAAATGTTTTTGGAGTAATGCAGATTGTTCCAATTGTGGATGTCTTTCTGGGTCATTTCAGAGCCCTTTCAGAATGTTCAGGCACCCAAAAGAGATGATTAAGATTGGTTTTGTGTGATTGCCTGTCTCACGCCTCAGCGTGGAGGCAGGCATACACCAATTTCCTCCCCCCCTTCCATTCGAACTGAAGAAAATAGCTTCAAACAGCAGTTATAGTAATTGCCAAAAATATGTTCCGATTGACTTAGGGAATCCTTCAAAAGTCATTGCGAGCGAAGCGAAGCAATCCCTCAGGTTTTCCAAAAGATTGCTTCGTCGCTAGGCTCCTCGCAATGACATATTCTAGAAATTCCGAGACGTTAATTATATGAACGAGCGCTCAGTCATAAAGCCCTGCTTCGTTTAATCTTAGCCAATTGACATACAGTTTTCACCCGGTGCTTACAAACGGTTATTCTATTCTTTTAAATATAATAATATCAAATATTTAAATATATTTTGAAATCGTGCGGGTGAAAAACTTGACAAGAAAAAAAAAGACGTGTTATTTAATTGATTGAGCGCTCGTTCAGACAGCATGCAAAGGCGTCTCTATATCTAAATATATTATAATTTCATGGAGTTAAAATGGAGGAACTGAACAGAACAAAAGATATTGCCACCCAGGTCAAAGACCCGGAGCTGGTGGATCGCAGACGACGCCAGATAGCCGATGCGGCCGTACAGCTGTTTATCGATAACGGATTCCATAAAACCACAACCCGGCAAATAGCCGGCGCCGCCGGATTTTCTATCGGTTCACTGTATGAATACTTCGCATCCAAGGAAGATATATTGTACATGGTGTGCGAATCCATTCATGCGGAAGTCGAACGGGGTGTGACGATGGCGATGTCGAGAGCCACCGGCGGGCAAAGCGCTCTCAGGGAGTTAATCCGGGAATACTTTATGGTTTGCGACCGCATGAGTGATTTTATTTTGCTGATTTACCAGGAAACGCAATCGCTACCAATCCAATGGCAAAATCGAGTTTTAGAAAACGAGCTGCGCATCACCGGCCTGTTCATAGAAGCGCTGGCTCGGATCGCCTCAACCGGCGAATTGCCGAATCTCGACGAACGCTCCCTTGAACTCACGGCTCATAATATTGTGGTCCTGGGGCATATGTGGACTTTCCGGCGATGGTTCTTGACCCGACATTACAGTATGGATGACTATATCGAACTTCAGACCAAGTTAATTCTGGGAATGTGTTCCAAAAAAAAGAATGAATGATTCTAATTGGATGTGAAGGAGGCGGCATGAGTCCTGAAGTTGAAGTTTATAAGCCCAAGCATAATGTTAGAGTCGTTACGGCAACGTCTCTTTTTGATGGCCATGATGCAGCCATAAATATCA
>CBDUUO010000048.1:0-12436 GCA_965370395.1 uncultured bacterium | reverse complement strand
CTGCTTCCAATCTGACCGCCTTTAAATGCCATCTCCAGTCCATTGAATTCGGGTTCCTTGCTGAATACGTAGCAAAGCGGCGCAGCGATTCCGATCGGCTTTGAAACCTGTAAAGCTTCAATTTGAAGGCATTGCTGTATCCTCCCTGCCGTATCGCCTCCGGCGATCACCAAGCGTTTTACCTGTGAGTTGCCAACGATATCACGCGCCATGTCACCCAATTCAGTACCGAGTGTTTCGTTGGCTTCGGTATCAGTCAAGGATAATTTTGCGGTCATCTCCTCCATGGCCTTTATGCGTACATCCTGCGGTCCGATAGCGGTGTGCAGGATGACCGAGTGACTACTGGCCAGTGCTTCGAGGGCCCGGGCGACAATTTTTTGTTTTACAGAAATTTGCTTATCGGAACCCAGCAGATCCTGTGGGTGTATTGCGATATCAACAAAACCATTTTTTCGGGCCCATAGTATCTGCTCTCCCGTTACGGTAGCACAACTTCCTGAGAGGACCAGAAGGGGTCCCCTATCAGGCCCCACTTTGTCAGGTGAACGCATTTTGTCGCGCTCTGGCAGAAGTCCGATCTCCCTCCAAGCAGTCGCCAGGCCGTATCCTAATTCCTGAGACCCCACAAAAAACAACGGTTTAATTCTAGAAGTCCTGCGAAAAATCGTTCCACAGATTGTGTTTAAATCATTATCAGTAATACAATCGAAAAAAATGATCGGCAATCCGGCAGCAACAAATTTATCGATTTGTGAATTTATCCGCGCCGGCCCTGTGTTTATGTCCAGGATATTAATAAGACCACTTTTTAATTCGGTCTGTTTGGCCAGATGCCGGCGCAGATCCGCTTCTTGCATAGGGGTTACCGGGTGTTTGGACATGGACGGATGTCGATCCAGACGAAAGATTTCAGCGCCGCCCACAGCCGCAAAATGATTGCCGAACACCGTATGGCGTCCGAGCTTCGGTGCGGCCGCAAGCACCGGCACAAATTCCGGCGAGAAGATTTCTATGCCGAGCTCAATTGCCTTGCCGATGTTGCCCACCCGGGCGGAAGAATCAAAGGTGGAGCATACCTTATATAGATAGATGGGGGCCCGATAAGACTGCATGACAAGAAACACCGGTGTTAACGCCTGCTTGATGACACCGGCGGGCAGCGTACGCGCCGTGCCAGAGATTCCCACGGCCCGCACCAGGGGGAAGCGATGTTTCAGGTAGGACGGTGAAGGCGGGTTGGTAAAAATGACCGTAGGCACCCCTGACTGAGTTAAGGTTTCGGCGGTGGCGGTCGTACCGCTGAAGTCATCCCCGTAAAACCCGATCAGTATTCTTTCGTCATCCATAGTTTCATATCCCGCCCCAGGCCTCAATGGCCACTTTCAACTCCTGGCCCAGCTCTTCGCTTTCCAATTTTCCGTATTTCATCATCAGATCGATCCCCTGCCGGAATGCTCTGGCTCCGGCCGCCGCCCCCATGGGATGGGCGTGAATGGCTCCGCCGGCTCCGATGATAAAATCGAAGCCCAGATCATTAAATAATTTGGGGATGTGTCCTTGCTTGATGGCCCCCCCGGCAATAGGCCAGACTCCGGGCACGTCATGGAAGGGGCTTCTGAGGTTGTGGACTATCTGGATATACTTTGTATAATTGAGTGAAAATTTCCCGTAAGGTGTGGGAATGCAAAGCAGATCCACGCCGGCCAGCCGAGCCAGTTTACCGTAAAGCAGCGTGGAACTGATTCCGTGCCAGGGACTAGCATACAGCGCTCCGCCGAAATCAAGGTGCGCCAAAATCGGAACTTTTATTTTGGGGTTGCGGCAAAGGGAGGTGATGAGCCCGAGGCCCGCCGGCAGGTAGTTTACCAGCAGGGCATTGGCCCCGATGTCTACCGCCGCCGCCGCCGTTTTAATGCATCTTTCGGGTTCGTCGGTGACGTTCACCGCATACAGCTTTTTTTCCCCCGTCTCCTTTTCGGCTTTTCTTAATTTAGGCATGTAACGTTCGACACGCTGTAACACCGGCGACAGTTCCGTATTTCCCAACACCTCATCATCTTTGATGATATCCGTTCCCCCCGAGGCGGCCTGGTAGAGTAATTCAGCTCCCTGTTCCGGCGTGATCCCGGTTGAAGGCTTAACCATATTGTTCAGCAGGGGCCTTGCTGCCACGCCCAGCAGCTTGCGGATACCGCGGATCCCAAAACGCGGCCCCGGGAATTGCTTAACAAAGTTCTTCGGAAATTGCACGTCCAGCAGCTTGATGTCCCCGATCATTGAGATATTGCCGAAAATGGTGGTCAGCATCATCGGAATCTGGGGGCCGAAATTTTGCCAGGGAAATCCGAGTCGAATGATGAACGTACGGGCGCCTTCCGCGGAATTGCTGAACTGTTCTGTATCCGGTATTTCACATATGCTAAGCACCTTGCCTTGGAACCTTTCAATCACATCTGCGCTTTCGCCCGGCACACGGATCCAGGTTCCGGTGGTTTGCTCAGCGGCCATCATAACGGCCAGCTTTAGAATCTCTTCGGGGTCCTTTAGCTCTTTTCGCAGAAGATATGTTCCAATGAGATAATCTTCAGCATGCGGACTTTCCGGTAAAATAAAATGATCTAAATCGATCATCGGTCTCATCCTTATTCTATACCCAAAATCATGCGAGCCTTATCCGGCTCTACGACTTCCCGTCCGACTGACCGCGCAGCGACGGTCACCTCTTCGACCAGCTCCGCGTTAGACCGGGCGCGCTCCCCCGAGGATAGAAATGGTCCATCCTCGTAACCGACCCTAACATGACCGCCTTTTTCCAAGGCCCTCATAAAATCTTTAGCCCCTTTGGCATGGTGACGTGTCAGGAACCAGATACTGTTATCAGGGAGTTCCTGCAAAAAAATGTCAAGATATTTGTCCTGGTACGGCAAAGCATTGGGTACATCAAAAACAAGGCCAAAGGTATACGGTGGTGAAACTAAGCCTTTGTTTGCAAGTTTGGGCACACAGCTGAAATGAGAAAGATCGAAGCAATCCAAAAAAGGCGTAAGATTTTTCTTTTTAAGCTCACGAGCATAGAATATTATATCCGAGATTTTATTGCCGTACACCCCATCCCACAAGTTGATGGAACCAAGATTCAAGGAGCCCATCTCGATACCTGGAACTGTAAAAGAGACGCATCTCTGCTCAAGAGTGTGTTCCGGTGCACCGCCGGTGGAGCCTTCAATGATTATCGAACAACGTGCATTTATTTTCTCGATATCTCTCCGAAACAGTTCAGTATCCACGGTTTGCAATCCGTGCTCATCCCGAACATGAAGATGAGCGATGGATGCGCCGGCATTATATGATCGGACGATTTCCTCCGTAACATCCATCTGGCCGGGAAATTTTTCTTCCTGTTTTTCGCCCGGATAAGGTGCAACGCATATAATTAATTCATCCATAGCAGTTTATCCTTTCTTGATTAGCGTTTAAGATTTTCTGCTGAGGACCTCCTCCACAGCCGCGACAATATGGTTGGCTGAAAGCCCGTACTTTTCCAGCAGATCCAGATACGGTCCGGACTCCGCAAAGGTATCCCGAACCCCGATGCGCTTCATCGGAATGGGGTTGTTTTCCACCAGCACCTCGGCTACCGCACTGCCAAGGCCGCCGTAATACATGTTGTTTTCGGCAGTCACAATGGCTCCCGTTTCACCGGCAGCCTGCAATACGGCTTCCACATCCAGCGGTTTAAGGGTGTGGCAATCAATCACCCTCACATTCAAACCTTTAGCGGCTAACCGCTCGGCAGCCACCAGCGACTGAACCACCAGATCCCTGATAGCAATGATGGTCGCATCGGTTCCATCCCGGATCGTGACGGCTTTGCCGATTTCAAAGGGGTAATTTAAATCAAAGATAGCCGGCACCGGATCCCGGGTAAAGCTAAGATACACTGGGCCGTCATATTCAGCGGCGGCCCATACGGCCAGCTTGGTGGTCGGCGGATCGGCCGGTGCAATGATGGTGGAATGGGCGATGGCCCGTATTATGGATAAGTCTTCCTGTCCCTGGTGGGTGACACCGTCGGGTCCCGGGGTGATGCCGCCGTGGCTGGCAGCGATTTTCACATTCAGCTGCGGATAATGGATGCTGTTGCGCACCATATCCAGCGCACGCATACTGGCAAAAACCGCATAGGTGGTGGCGTAGGGTATCAGACCCGTAGTTGCCATTCCGGCTGCGGCCGCCATCATGTTTTGCTCGGCGATTCCGAAATTAAAAGAACGGTCCGGAAATTTATCGGCGAATTCATTGGTCTTTATTGATTTGGAGACATCCGCATCAAGCACCACGACCTTGGGATTTTTCTCCCCCAGCTCCAGTATGGCTTCAGCGTAGGAATAGCGTGTTGGCTGCTGCTCGGCTTTGGTGAACAGGTCATCTGATGACAGCATCGGAACAATTTCGGGACGAAGATAATGGTAATTATTAATATTCACGTTGCACATCTCCTGAGTTCTTCTAAGGCCTGGTCGGCCTCTTCCTGGCAGGGCGCCCTGCCATGCCATTCACACACATTTTCCATATAGGAGACGCCCTTGCCTTTGACGGTATTGGCCACAATCATGGTCGGTGCACCCCTGTGTGACTTTGCTTCCTCCAGCGCCTGCACCACCTGCGCCATATCATGACCATCGATATCGATAACGTTCCAGCAAAAGGCCTGCCACTTTTCGATGACTGGATGGATGGGCATTTCGTCATCTACGCAGTAGTCGTTTTGCAGGTGATTGTAATCCAGGATGGCAGTCAGGTTATCCAGCTTAAACCTAGGTGCAGCCATAGAGGCTTCCCAGATGGATCCCTCCTGAGATTCGCCATCGCCGATGATGACAAATACGTGGTAATCCTTTTTCTGCAGCTTGGCGCTCAGGGCCATGCCGAGTCCTGCCGACAGCCCGTGCCCCAGAGAGCCGGCGGTCATATCGATGCCGGGTGTTTTGCGCATGTCCGGATGGCCCTGAAGAATGCTGCCCATCCGGCGCAGGGTTTTTAGATGCGATTTGTCAAAATAGCCGCGCTCTGCCAGGGCGGCATACCAGACCGGACAGGCATGGCCTTTGGAAAGAATAAAGCGGTCGCGGTCCGGCCAGTCCGGATTTTTGGGATCGATGCGCATCACCCGAAAGTAAAGCGCCGTAACCACATCTGCTGCCGAAAGCGATCCGCCCGGATGGCCGGCAGCCGCGGTGCAGATCATATCGATGATATCACAGCGGATGGTCACCGCCATTTGCTCGAGTTCTTCTACGCTCATGGGTTTTTGCGACATTTTAATCTAAACTCCTTTGTTCATTTCCGCACTTTTTATTTTAACGAAAATATATGGGTTTCAATGAATTTCCATGTTTGCAGATAATCTCCCCCGGCAATCAATCCGTCAAATTCGTCCAGATCGATCTGCCCCAGCATATTCCATATTTTATTGGACATTCGGCTGTTGGCTTCGAAGGTGCCTTTGATATCCCAGCGCGTCGGAGAGGTATCCGAAGTCAGGTAATCGTTGTAGCCATATTTTTTTAAGTAATAAAGAAACTCAACATACTCTAAAAAGTGCTTGGTCCCGCAAAAATAGTCCCAATCCCATTTGCCGTCGTTATCATTGACATGAATGTAGAATTTATAGGGGCTTTCTGCCAGAAGCGCTACGGCCTCGGCCGGATTTTCATTCCCATAGATGGAGTGGCCGAAGTCCAGAGTGACCCCCATTTCTTTACACTGAATATCGTTGAGCAGGCACAGGGTTTTGGCGGCATTGTCAACAAAACAGCGGCCGCGGGTTTCACTGGGTTTGTATTCGATGCAAAGCGGTATTTCCGTTTTGTAATTGCCGGCTTCACCAAAGGTTTCGATTAAATATTTCCAGGTCGTGGCATAATCATACTGGAACGAAAATTCATAACCGTCACCCAGCGGGCAACAGGTCACCTTGTCGGCACCGACGGCTGCGGCAAAATCTTTGGCTTCTTTGATAAAGCGCACGGCTTTGCCACGCACCGCATTGTCATGGGAGGTTAAACCGCCGTTGCGAAACTCGGGCTCGGCTTTAACATTCACATTTATGGCGGCGACATTGAGATGGTGTTTGTTTAAAATTTCTTTGGTTGTTTTCGGATCGCTGACCTCGTAGGGATAAACGATCTCCACGCCGTCGTAACCCTCGATTTGGGTCATCAGCTCAAACTTTTGATCCAGGTCCAGCGGCTTGTTGTATTCGTGAAAGCGGTCTTTGGTTTGCGACAAAAACCCGGTGATAATAGCCATCTTCAACATCGGATCCTCCTTTTAGGCTTCGCCTGAATTCCAAATATGGTTTGCTGCAGGCTTATCCATTTAACTCGCTATTGATAAATGTGTATGCTTGTTGATACTCCCGCTGAACTTCCTCCGGTCGGCAGATGATTTCCAGATCATAGGAGCCGGTGTATTCGGCAGCCCGCAGGGCATTAATGATTCGGGGCCAATCGATCGATCCGGTGCCCGGGCGCAGAGAAAGGTTTTCGTGGCCAAAGTTGTCGCACAGGTGGGTGCCCAGAATCCGTTTTCCGAGTTTGGCCGGAATCAGATACAAATTTTCCTTGGCGGCCCAGGCATGGCCGGTATCGAAATTTAAGCCCAGGGAATCGGTGCCGAGTTGATCACACAACCTCAAAAAGCCATCGATGCCTCCGATAAACGCCCACGGCATGATTTCCAGAGCCATCCGGCGGTCGGTTTTTTCAACCCATTCGAGTAAGCGGCCAATTTTTTCGACGTAGTGCTCAAAAAGTATCCGGTAATCTTCCGTACTGGATGGCGGGCCCGGATCAAATGATCCCATGGGAACAGTAATGGTCCTGCATTCATTAAAACGGCTCACAATTTCAAGTACGATCTGCAAATCCTCAAGTTCCGAACTTGAATTCAGGCTTTTAATATCCGCAAAAGCGTCCATCATAAAATGGGCCACAAACTGGGTGGCTGCCAGATCCAGATCCATAGACCGTTGCCGGACCCATTGGGCGCCGCCGTTCAACCATTCACCGAGCATCTCCCGGTGATAGACTTCCAGCTGAAAGCTTTTACACCCCAGCTCAGCGACCGCGGCCAGACCGTCGGCGACCTCAGCGGGTGTAAAGCGGTCGCTGTAACGTGAAATGAAATATGCCGGTGATACCCCAATCACCTGATCATCCCTCCCCTGGCTCATCAACATCAAACTCGGGTTCACATTTTTTACGGCGAAATACTTTTTCTGCCATTTTGTCTTTAAGGTTCCTAAAAATCTGAAATTGGCTGACCACCGTCCACACAATGACCAAAAAAAGAATCAGGGAAACCGGCCGGGTGAAAACCGGTAGAAAACTTCCCTGGGAAACCATCAGAGCCCTTCGCAGATTTTCATCCGCCATGGGACCGAGAATAACGCCGATCACCAGGGGAGCGATGGGATAACCCATTTCGATCAGAAAATAGCTAATAATTCCCACCGGCAGCATGAGGTACAGGTTGTATATATTCATGCCGAGGGCATAGGAGCCGATGATACACAGGACACCGATGATGGGCATAAAAATCTGGGTCGGTATCCGCAGTACCTTGACCACCTGTTTGGCTAGCAGCATGCCCACCACCCACATCGCCAAAGATGCGAGCAGTAGAATCGCAGCCACCTCAATAATGAAATTAGGATGCTCAAAGGTAATCATGGGGCCGGGTGTAACGCCGTGCAGCATGAGGGCACCCAGCAGCATGGCCGCGGGGGGGCTTCCCGGGATGCCCAGATTGAGCAGGGGAATCATGGCACCCCCCACGCAGGCGTTATTGGCGACTTCGGTGGACAAAACGGCGGTAATTTCACCCTTACCGAAGCGCTCCGGGTGTTTGGATGTATTTTTAGCTACCCCGTATGATACCCAGGCGGCAATATCCTCGCCGATCCCCGGGACGGAGCCGATCCCAACACCGATCAGAGCGGACCGAATAATTTTGGGGATGTTTCTGACTATGGTGCCGAACTCGGGTAAAATTCGCTGAAACTTCTGGGTCTCGCCGATTTGAAACTGGTCCTTGAGAACCTGAATAATCTGCGGAATTCCAAAGGCACCGATCAGGACCGGCACCACTTCAACGCCGCTGTCAAGCTCAGGGATACCAAACGTAAATCGGGGATAAAACTGTAGCATGTCACGCCCCACACAGGCCAGAAACAGTCCCAGAAAACCGGATATCCAGCCCTTGATGACCAGATCCGGACTGGTCAGGGTTCCGCTGATCAGAATCCCAAAAAAGGCCAGAAGAAAGAACTCAAAGGAAGTAAACTGAAGTGCGAAAAAGGATATCAGCGGTGAAATGCTGACCAGAAACAGCATGCTGATTATCGTGCCAATGGCCGATGCCGTCGTGGTCAGACCGATCACCCGGCCGCCCTCACCTTTGCAGGCCAGCGGGTAGCCGTCCAGCGCGGTGGCTGCGGAGGCAGCCGTACCTGGAATATTAATCAGAATGGATGAATAGGAACCACCGTAAGTTCCACCGACATAAATAGCCAGCAAACAGAGCATGGCGGTTCCCGTGTCCATTCCGTATGTCAAAGTGGTTAAAAGCGCCACACCGAGGGTGGATGTCAGGCCCGGCATGGCCCCGAACATAATTCCTAAAATGACGGAGCTAAAAAGTATGGCGATATGGATCGGGTCCGATGCTATATGAAGAACCGTTTGAAAATAGAATCCGATTCTTTCGAAAATCATCATGGAAAGCCGATTCCCTTCAAAGCCGAAAATTAAAATTCGAAGTACCAGATCGCATCCAGAAGTGCGACGATCATGCCCTCGGCCGGCATGGGCACCAACAGAAAGTATTTAAAGATCACACCCACCAAAAAAGTCGATACAACCGCCACAATCAAACCGGTTCGATATTTCTTGCGCAATAGCGGGCTGCTGCGAATCAGTCGCCAGGCATAAAGACAGTACCCAAGAATAAAACCCAGGGCCAGAATGTCTTTTGCAAAAGGCAAGACCGGGTTGAGCAACCCGTCTAAACCGACTGCAAAGTAAATGATAAAAAAGGCGGTTCCCACCAGATAGAAAAAAAAGAGCTTTTTTAAAAGCACGGCCTCATCGAAGTAGAACATCGTAATAAACACGCTTAAAAACAGAACGGCGCTCAGGAAAAAATCGATTCGCGGGATGTTCAGGAAAACAAATGCGAAAAAAAGGACGGCAATCGCATAAAACCGCAAAACGGACACCGTATTTAAAAATTGAAGCAGGTTGTTGCTGAACAACCATTGCAGGGTGTCGCCGAATGCTTTCATGCCAATGGTTTTCAGTGCGGTTCTAAAGAGTAATAGACCCAGCAGCATGATAATGGCGCCAACAAATAGCGGGAAAAGGGCCGGGGAAACGAACCAGACATTTTGCACACCTCCCCAGCTGTCTTTCATGGGCATTTTAGACGCCTGCCAGACAATCCAGGCGCCGAACAGAAATATTATGATGCCGGAATACACGTCGGCCTTTCTGAGCTTTTCTTTTTCCATCATGATGGAAGACCCTCGATAATGCCGAAATTATAAAATGGATTGATATGGTCTGCTTAGCGGTTTTAAAAATGGTTGAGAGACAGGCATCCGCAGATACCTGTCTCTCTTTCATTATGACTATTTCGGTTTAGGGATACCCAGCTTGGCCGGGTTGATTTTGGCAGCCTTTAGTTCCCACAGCGTCCAGGCAAAATTGGATTGGAGCGCGTCAAAAACCTTTCTTGATTCTGCCCCGGTTTTGCCCGACAGCAGGTAATAATTTTCTTTGGCCCAGCTTTTCACCTTTTCGGTGGCCATTGCTTTATTAAACGCATCCACGATCACTGCTTTACGGTCCGCCGGGACGTCGGCCGGAATCGCAAATCCGATGGCCTGGGAAATCGGCAGGTATTTGGACAGTCCGGGATATGAAGTAAAAGATGACGGGATCGTTCCCAATCCTTCAACTTTGAATGGCTCCGGAATCAACATGGCCAGCGGTCGCAGTTTACCGCCGCGCAGCAGTTGCTGTTGCTCAGCCAGGGAGGTGACCACCACCGACACTTCACCGGCCATGGCAGCGTTCTGGCTGGGAGCAGAACCCTTATAGGGAATGAAGCTGAATTTGGCACCGGTACCGTTTTCCAGGGCCAGTAAGTTGAGGTGATGAATTGAACCGGCTGCACTGGCTCCTGCTTTGATGCTGCCGGGTTTTGATTTGGCGGCTTCAATAAGATCTTTCAGTGATTGATACGGCGTGTTGGGTGTGACGGAGATTATATCCGGTGAGCCGCCGACGATAAAGACATCCCAAACATTAAAATTTTTATCCCAGCCGCCCTGTACACCGGCAGTAACATTGGATTCGGACAGGCCGGTTAAGGTGTATCCGTCATGGGGTCTGGAAAAACCATACATCATGCCTACGGATCCACCCACGCCGCCGGTTTTGTTGATCACGTTGACATTGACACCTAAAAATTGTTGCATTTCAGCGGCAATAATTCGGTTGCAGGTATCGGTTCCGCCACCCGCACCCCAGACAACCACCGAGGTGATATTTCGTTTGGGAAAATCGGCGGCATAAACGCCGGTTACCATCGCCAGAAGCAAAACCAGGCCAATAAGCAGTTTCTTTTTCATTGCCAAACCCTCCTTTTTTTGGTGTTCATTGGTTAGTCATTTTATGGACCCTTAAGGCCCATCCAGTATTGGTCAGCCTGTTACCCAATTTAATAACGAACATTATGTGAAGCGGTTTTCGCAATTGCCGTTTTGGATTCGAATTTATTTTCAGGCTGAGCCAAACCCCTCCGAGATCTGTTTTTTTCACCCTCCTTTCTTCGTTATGCCGGTGGTTTCCATACCGAACCCGGCGTTTGCTGGTTTTCTGTGTTGGACTACCTTAACTGCAGTCACTTTCGATTCCTTCTCAATACCGCATCGGTTCAGCGTTCAGCCGCGCCAGCCGGCCGTGTTAAAATGATCCGACACAAATGCACCCGGCTTTATCAGGCTATCGCAGTAATCCAGATCGGTGTCATCCAGGTTCAGTTCAGCTGCTGAAAGCAAATCATTTAGATGCGCTAGGGTTCGCGGGCCAATGATGGAGGCCGTTACCCCCGGCTGATGGAGCACCCAGGCCACCGCCAGCTGGGGCAGGCTGCATCCTTTTTGAGTCGCCCTTTTGGCCAGTCTTTGAGCCACTTCGATTCCGTTTTGGGTGATGCGTTCGGCATAGATCGCTTTTAAGGCACCCCGGCTGCCTTGCGGAATGTCAGCGGCATCCTGGTACCGGCCGGCCAGAACCCCCTGGGCCAGCGGTGACCAGGAAATGATGCCCAGGTCATAGGCCTTACACATGGGCACGATCTCATTTTCAACCCGGCGATCGAGCAAATTATAGGGCGGTTGTTCGCAAACAAATTTGGGGTAATGGTGTTTATCGGCGATCCACCAGGCCTCAACCACCCGCCAGGGCGGATGGGTCGAGCACCCGATGTAGCGAACCTTTCCCTGCCGCACCAGCAAATCCAGGGCTGCCAGCGATTCTTCCTGGAGCACATTAAAATCGGTGCGATGCAAAAAATAGATGTCGATCCAGTCGGTCTTCAGGCGTTTTAAGCTGTTCTCACAGGCGGCTAAGATATGATGTTTTGAATTTCCGGCATCGTTAGGTCCTTCGCCGGTTGGCAGAAATACTTTCGAAGTGACAAACACGTCTTTTCTTTTGCCGTTTTCAGCCAGGGCTTCGCCGATGATGCGTTCACTTTCTCCGTTGGCGTAGGCATCCGCGCAGTCAAGCATGTTTATGCCGGCATCAATGGCTGTATTGATTATTTTGAACGAGGCTGTCCTGTCGGTGGGGTTACCGAAATTCATGGTGCCCAAGGCCAGTTTGGAGACTTTAAGACCGGATCGGCCCAAACGGCGATATTCCATTTTTATATTTTCCCGGGCATCGGTTTTTGATCAAAATGGCGGTCGGATAATTTTGCCGCTCGGGATCCCTTCATCTTCTCTCTCAATGTCTTGTTTGAGAGACGCAATGCTTCTTTTTAAATGCAGACGCATGAGTTCTTCAGCCGTGTCAGCGTCTCTTTGACTGATCGCATTTATTACGTCTAAATGCTCATTGATGGTATCATTGGGCGATCTCACTAATCCTTCGGAGGACAGAAACAGATAGCTGGCGCTGATAATATTGCAGGTTTGCAAGATGCTCTTTAAAAATTCTTTGGCACCGATTTCGGTAATAAAGTTGTGAAACCGCCGGTCTTCTCTGGCATAGGCTTTCAAATCGGTGATGTCTGTGGATTCTGCAAACGCACTGAAAAAACCGTTCAGGATTTCGATCTCTTTTTCGGTGATGTTGGT
>CBDUUO010000047.1:0-12445 GCA_965370395.1 uncultured bacterium | reverse complement strand
GAGGTCGACTCTGAGTCTGGCGTTGGCCTGAATCATCAGGTAACCGAGTCCCTGTTGGGAACCAACCCATTCGCCGATAACCGCGCCAATGGTGGCCACTGAAACCCCCACTTTAAGTCCGGCAAAAAAATGCGGCAGCGCCCATTTCCAATACAACAGCCGCATGGTCTTCCAGAATCCGGCACCCATCAGCTGGAACAGAATCCGATATTCTTGATCGCAGCTCTTAAATCCTTCCAGCAGGTTCACCGTGATCGGAAAAAAGATGATGATTGAAGCCATCAGCACCTTGCTGGCAATACCATAGCCCAGCCATACGACCAATAAGGGGGCAATCGCAAAAACCGGAACCGCCTGAGAGGCCACCAAAAATGGGGCGATCGCATTTTCCAGCGAAGAATGAGCAAACATGGCCATGGAAAGTGGAATGGCAACAGTCAGTGAAATAAGTATCCCCAACAGTACTTCCAATGCAGTTATTCCTGCATGGGGAAGCAAGAGGGTGGCCTTAGATATTGCCACGCTGATAATTTGAGTCGGCATAGGAAGAATAAAATCGGGAATCGCTAAGACCCTGCAGGCCAACTCCCAGGAGGCCAGGATCAGTAAAGCCCCAGCAAAAGCACATAGTCTAGGGTATTTCATTTTCCAGCTCTTTCTGTAAACGGCTTAGCACATGTTCTTTAATTTCAATTAACTCCGGACTAACCAGGCGACGGGGTTTGGGGCCGTTCAAATTAAATTGCTCTAAAATTCTCATTGGCGATCGACCCATGACCAACACTTCATCCGCCAGCATAAGGGCTTCATCAATATTGTGGGTGATCATTAAGATGCTTTTATTGAATTCACTTTGAAGCAAAAGGAGCAAAGACTGCAAACTGGTCCGGGTGATTGCATCAAGAGCTGATAGCGGTTCGTCTAGCAGAACAAGTTCATCCTCAAACATTAAGGTTCGGACCAGGGCACAACGCTGACGCATTCCACCGGAAGCTTCTGCAGGCAGATAATTTTCAAAACCTTTTAACCCCAGTCGTCTGAAAAGTTCCTGTGCCTTCGTTTTGGAGGTGGCCAAATCCTTGCCGGCAATCGTTGCCGGAAGCAAGGCATTATCTAGTAAATTAAACCAAGGAAGCAGTAAATCCTTTTGCTGCATATAGGCGGCGTTTTTTCCAAGGTGCTGCAACTTTTTTTCGAGCCAAAAAATTTCTCCGCTTTCCCGCGGCACTATGCCGGTTAGCACATCAAACAGCGTGCTTTTGCCGCAACCGGACGGACCAATTAAAATCGTAAAACCTTTGCGGGGGACAACCAGATTGAAATTTTCCAATACAGAAAGGTCGCCGAACCGTTTGCACAGATCTGAAACTTTCAGCATGGTGGGGCTACTCCGTTACAGCGTTTTGCCGGAGGATGAGGAAGGAATGCAGTGTTTTCACATCAACTTCCCTGCGCCGGCATGATCCGGATCAGGTTCTAGGGGTCAAGGCAACCAGCCTTCTCTCAGCCGATTGAATTCGGCTCCCCCATTGACTTTGGTTTAATTGCTACCACTAAACTGTTGTATTGTCAATTCTATTTGATCTGGATGTCTCTATATCAAGCTGGTTGAGGCGGGTTTCAAACTCGGCGTTGCGGGTTTCGAGGTCACGGGTCAGTTTTTCCAGTTGTTCAAAAAGACGATCGATTGTTTGCTGACAGATGTGAATGGCCTGGGAAACTTCAGCGATTTTAGCGCCGTCCTGATTCTGGGCGGCCTGTTGCATGGATTGGTTCAGGCGGCTGAGTTCCAATTCATTTTTTTCAATTTCGTTTTCCAATGCCTCCGCCCGCTGCTGGATCGGTTTGACGACCCGGGAACGCTGGGAAATAATTTCTGATCTCTGGCGCCGCAGTTCCTTTTTGGTGAGTTTTACGGAAGCGTCCACCTTGATGCCGGGCTGTTGCAATGTGCGATGCACCTTGCTTTCATCCTGCCAGCCGCCTTTATCTAAAAACTGCTGATAACTGCCGCCAAAAACGTTTATGCCGTCATTTTGAAATACGATTAACCGTCGAGCGAGTGCATGCAGAAACATCTCGTTATGAGTCGCCATAATTACGGTTCCTTCAAAGTTATCGATGGCTGCGAGCAGGGCGTCGCAGGATTCCATGTCGAGATGATTGGTCGGCTCGTCCAACAGCAATAGATTCGTCGGGGACACCAAAAGCTTGCCCAGCATCACCCGGCTTTTTTCACCGCCGGATAGCACGCTGATTTTTTTTAAGGCATCGTCCCCTGAAAACATCATCGCCCCGCAAACATTGCGGGCACGCTGCCGATCACCATCCGGATTTGAAAAAATGATTTCATCCAGTACGGTTCGTTTAGCAACCAGTGTTTTCACACTGCTCTGCTCAAAATAGCCTTTTTTGACAGCCGGATGATATTTAATCTGGCCGGTATCGGGCGTCAGCTCCCCGGCCAGCAGTCTCAACAGGGTTGATTTGCCTTTTCCGTTGGGCCCCACCACACAGATTCGTTCCCCTGCCGCCACGGTAATTTTAAAATTACGCACTAGCGGTTTTTCCGTATCGTAGGAAAAATTTACGTTCTGGGCACTGAACAGGTGCCTGCCCTGGAAAGGGCTGCTGCTGAAGGAAAAATCCAATATTTTTAGTTTTTCAAGTCTTTGTTTTTTCCCCATTTTCTGCAGGGTTTTAATACGGGATTGCACCAAGTTCGCCTGCCTGGCTTTGGCTCTGAAACGGGTGATAAATTGCTCGATTTCTTTGCGCCGACGGGTGTCCTTCATACGGGTCTTCTCATAAACCTCTTCATCCAGAGCAATTTGATCGTAGTACTTTGCCGTGTCGCCTTCAATTTTTCGCACCTTGTGACGATGGATTCCCATTATGTGAGTGACCAGTTTGTCCATAAAACTTCGGTCATGGGTGATCAACATCACCTCATGAGGCCAGTTTTGCAGAAACCGCTCGATCCAGCGAATGGATATAATGTCCAGAAAGTTCGTGGGTTCATCCAGTAACAGGAGGTCCGGATCGGCAATCAATGCTTTGGCCAGATTCAGGCGGACCTGGTAGCCCCCTGAAAATTCCTGCGGGTGTCTTTGGAATTCCGTCTGCTTAAAACCCAGACCGGCAAGGATCTTTTCCGCTTTCCAGTGATGTTCTTTTTCCGCCTCAGGCAGCGCTGAAATGGCTTCAGTTAAAATCGTATCATGGCTGAACTCCAGATTCTGGCTGACATAACCGATACGGTAGTTTTTGGGGATAATAATGCTGCCTGAATCGGGATTTTCTTTTCCCAAAATCATCCGAAACAGCGTCGTTTTCCCGTGACCATTGCGACCCACGACACCGAATCGCTCTCTGGGATTGAGTGCAAAGCTGATCTCCGAAAACAGGTTCAGCTCGCCGTAGCTTTTGCATAGGTTCTCTACGCGGATCATGGTTGACTGGTTAACCTTTTTCGCCAGGGCCGTCAATGGCCAATTTTTGTGTTTCTTGAAACCTGATTCACATTTTGCTATGCTTTTGGTGATGTGTAAATACTTGACAAAATCACTTAACATAATATGTTATAAACGCTAATATCAGGGAGGTTATCCATGCCAGAGGAAAAAGAAGAAAAAAAGGGTTTTGTTGTAAAAGATCGCCGAATTTTCGCACCAGAAAATCTGGATGGCGAGGAAAAGGGAGAAAAAGAGGCACCAGCGGTAGAAGAGAAAAAGGAGGCGGAAACCAAAGAAGCAAATGAAAAGCCGGCCGCCGAATCCCAGAAACCACCACTTCAGTTTCCGGAAATAAATTTCGCAACCTTTGTAGCATCTTTAAATGCTTCGGCACTGTTACAGTTGGGCGCCATTGAAGACCCTACCACCGGCACAAAAAATAAAAGCCTGCCGACAGCCAAACAAACGATTGACATACTCAGTATGCTGCAGGCAAAAACCGTCGGGAATTTAAGCGAAGAAGAAGAGAACTTGCTGAAAAATATTCTTTATGATTTGCGGCTAATGTATGTCAAAGAAAAGCAGTAAGTCGCCGAGAACATAAAAATTACTTTTAAGGAATCTAATATCGTAACGTCATCTTCGGTTTTATCCCTCCTGTAGGTTTCAGTGTTCAGGTGTCAGGTGTCAGGAATTAATAGGTTTCAGGTTTCAGTGTTCAGGCTTCAGCCTTGCCATTTCTGACTTCTGTCCTCAGTCATCTTTTTGCTGACACCTGACACCTGACACCTGAAACCTCAATTACCTGTAAACAAGGGTACAATTTACAAGACACTTGCCAGTGACCAGTGACCAGGGGCTAGGAGCCAATACACGAAGCGTTATGAAAATTTTATCACCTGCTAAAATCAATCTCTTTTTGCATGTCTGCGGAAAACGACCTGATGACTATCACGAATTGTTTTCTTTGATGTGTTGCATTACACTTTTCGATGAACTTTCGCTTCAGATTGGCAGGGGAAAAACGATCGAAATTCATTGTTCCCATCCCAACGTTCCGGCCGATGATACCAACCTTGCGCATCGGGCTGCATGTTTGTTTCAAAGTAAGCTGGGTTCAACCCAGGGTGTTAACATCCACCTGAACAAAAACATTCCGGTAGCTGCCGGCCTTGGCGGCGGCAGCAGCAATGCAGCCAGCATTTTAACGGCCTTGAATACTTTCTATGACCGCCCCTTTTCCAGGGAGCAATTGATGGAATTGGGCCTTACACTGGGGGCAGACGTTCCTTTCTTTATTTTTCAAAAACCGGCGATTGCCACCGGCATCGGAGAAAAACTGGAGGCCTTCGAGGGGGCATTGCCATACCATATTTTGTTGTTATATCCGGGTTTTAACGTTTCAACCGCAGAGACATACCAAAACCTGAATTTTGGATTGACAAACGATCAAAAAAAACCTACAAGCAACCATTTAAAGCTAAACAGGTTCGATCCGGCGCATCATTTAACCAATGATCTTGAAAGGGTTACCGCCCCAAAATACCCTGAAATTGGTTTGGCTAAAGAAAAACTTCTGAATCTTGGGGCGATCGGTGCGCTGATGAGCGGAAGCGGCCCAACAGTGTTCGGCCTTTTCGACAATGCCGAGACGGCAAAATCAGCCGGGCAGAGTCTGGCGGTGGATAAGGATTTTCAGTTATTTCTCGTGGATCCGATCCTTGAAGCCGATCCGATATTCATCGGCGCCTGAAAGATTCGGCCTGACTTTGGGGCATTGCTTGAATACCTAAACAACGCAGCTGATTTTACCGTCCAGGGTATTGGGGCGTCGCCAAGTGGCAAGGCACAGGGTTTTGGTCCCTGCACTCGGAGGTTCGAGTCCTCCCGCCCCAGCCATTAGAATTGAATATTGAAAATTGACAGACTCGTAAAAAGTCCTATCGCCGGTCATTGCGAGGAACGAAGTGACGAAGCAATCCCATGATTTCAGAGACTTGGATTGATAGAGATTGCTTCGCTGCGCTCGCAATGACAGCTTGGCAGACTTTTTACGAAAGCATCAAAATTGACGATTGAATAATAAACAAAAACTTGAAAATAAAATGATAGAATTCCTGCAATATTCATTTTTTTTAGGGCGATGAAATAACATACCATACTGGGTTAACGGAAGGCTAAATGGAAGGGATATCTCTCTTCGCGGGAAATTCGAATCCTGCCCTGGCAAATAAGATCTGCGAATATCTGAACTTGTCTCTGGGCAATGCCCAGGTAAAAACCTTCAGTGACGGTGAGATTCAGATTGAAATCGATGAAAACGTTCGATCAAAAGATGTTTTTGTCATCCAATCCACCTGCGCACCGGTTAACGATCACCTGGTTGAGCTCTTATTAATGATTGATGCGTTAAAGCGCGCCTCAGCCAAAAGAATCACCGCGGTGGTACCTTATTTCGGCTATGCCAGACAGGATAAAAAAGTTGCGCCCCGGGTTCCGATCAGTGCCAAACTGGTTGCGAATATGCTGACGGTTGCCGGTGCAAATCGAATGATTACCATGGATCTGCATGCCGGCCAAATTCAAGGCTTTTTTGATATTCCGGTGGACAACATCTTTGCCGCACCGCTGTTAATAGAACATATCAGAGACAAATTTAATAATGATCTTGTTATTGTTTCGCCCGACGCCGGCGGGGTTGAAAGGGCCCGGGCGTTTGCCAAACGGCTGGATGCTGATCTGGCAATTGTTGATAAACGGCGATCGGCCCCCAACCAGGCCAAGGCAATGGCGGTCATTGGTGATGTGAAGGACAAGGTCGTAGTTATCCTCGATGACATGGCCGACACCGCCGGTACGTTGACAGAGGCGGCCCATGCTCTTAAAGAAGAGGGCGCCAGAGAAATTCATGCCTGCTGCGCCCATGCCGTTCTTTCCGGGCCGGCAATTGAGCGCATTACTGAATCAGAAATGAAAAGTGTGGTGGTTACCGACACCATCCCATTAAAGGAAAATGCCGCTGCCTGTGGCAAAATTGTTGTTATTTCGATTTCAGAGCTGGTGGGTGAGGCCATCATCCGCAGTTATCGGGGCGATTCGGTAACCTCTTTATTTGTTTAGTCTCTGAGAACAAATATAATGCTTTCTGAGTTAATATATTATTGGTGAGATAAAATACCTAACATATTAAATTAAATCCGAATATCGAATATCGAAATCCGAAACAATATCAAATTGTCCAAATTCAAATGACCTAAACAGAATATTGATTTAAATAATGATCACTGGAGCTTGTATTTGGGTCATTAAAACATTCGAATTTAGAATTTGTTTCGTATTTCGTGCTTCGGATTTCGAGTTTAACGGACAAGCTGAGAAGCAAAGGATCAAAAGAACACTGGGTCCATGCTTGGGCGGTTAATGTAAGGAGGATAATTCATTGGAACAAATTGATTTAAAAGCACAGGTCAGAAAAACGACCGGAAACGGTCCTGCCAGGGCCTTGCGGCGCGAGGGACGGATTCCGGCGGTACTTTACGGACCGAAAACAGACTCGATGTTGCTTTCGATCGATTTAAAGGAGTTCGAACAAATTGTAAAAAAAGCAAACATCGGTTCAGTTTTGTTGAATTTGCAGATTCAAAACGGCAAAACCTTAACCCGACCGGCCATGATCAAGGAATTGCAAACCCACCCGCCGACCGGCGCATTTCTTCACGTCGATTTTTATGAAATCGATATGCAACGTAAAATAACGGCTAGTGTTCCGGTGGTTACCCGGGGTAAATCCGCAGGCGTTGAAGCGGGCGGGCTGCTGCAAATCGTCCGCAGAGAACTTGAAGTGTTTTGCCTGCCGACGGCCATTCCGGAAGCAATCGAGGTGGATATTACCGGTCTTAATATCGGGGATTCAATTCATATCCAGGAGATTCCGCTCCCAGGAGATATTGAAATTCCGGCAGATATCGATTATACGGTCGTAACGGTGCTGGTGCCGAAGGTCGAAGAGGTCGTAGAGGAAGAGGAACTCGAAGAAGGTGAAGAGGAGGCTGTAGAGGAAGGCGCCGAAGGAGAAGCTGCTGCTGAAGAGATGCCTTCGGAAGAAACAAAAGAGGATTAGGATACGAACCGTTTGCCACAAAAGCGTATGCGTTTGATTGTCGGGCTCGGAAACCCTGGGTCCCAATATGAGAACACACGGCACAATGCCGGGTTTATGGTGGTGGATAAGCTCGCCGGGGAATTCGGCATTTCCGTTAATAAAAACAAGTTTGACGTGCGTTACGGCCGCGGCGCCATCGAGGACCATGAGGTCATGCTGGCCAAACCAATGGCCTTTATGAACCGCAGCGGGTGGCCGGTCCAGAAACTGGCCGCATATTTTAAAATAAATAGCAAGGATCTGATGGTTGTTCACGACGACATCGATCTTGCTTTCGGAAGATTAAAAATAAAAGAGAAAGGAGGGCATGGAGGACACAAGGGGCTAAAATCGATTATTCATGCTGTTGGCGAAGACGAATTTGTGCGTCTGCGCATCGGCGTTGGGCGTTCCGAGGCAGAAAGCAGTGTTTCAGATCATGTTCTGGGACCCTTCTTTGGTCATGAATCGAAGCGATTGGACTCGGTTTTAATTCAGGCTCGGGATGCGGTGGTAACGATTCTGACGGAAGGGTGCAAGGTCGGAATGAACCGGTTTAACAAAAAGGAATTATGATCTAGGGTTAAACGTTAACATTTTAAATGGAGGAGAGGATGAATTATTTATCGTTGATTTGTACACTGGTTGGTGCTGCAGGTGTGCTATTTTCCCTCATCATTGCGGCTATCGTAAAAGGCGCACCGGCCGGAAATGAAAAGATGCAGGAAGTTGCCAGTGCCATCAAGGAAGGCGCCATTGCCTATCTGAATCGGCAGATGAAGAGCATGGGGATTGTCGGTCTGATAATTTTTGTAATCATCATTGCTTTGCTGGGGACCAAGACCGCTATCGGTTTCTTGCTCGGGGCAATCACCTCTTTTCTGGCGGGATATATTGGCATGCGCGTGTCCGTAATTGCCAACGTGCGCACCGCAGAAGCTGCCAAAGGGGGCCTGTCCAAAGGCCTGTCCATGGCCTTTAAAGGCGGCTCTGTTACCGGGATGCTCGTCGCCGGCCTGGCCCTTACATCTGTTGCCGGCTACTATACGATTTTAATTTCGATGGGCACCTCTATCAGAGATGCGGTGATTGCGCTGGTGGCCCTCGGTTTTGGCGGGAGCCTTATTTCTATCTTTGCCCGTCTCGGCGGCGGAATCTTTACCAAAGGGGCGGATGTCGGTGCCGACCTGGTCGGCAAGGTCGAAGCCGGAATTCCCGAGGACGACCCCAGAAACCCGGCGACCATTGCCGATAATGTCGGTGATAATGTGGGCGACTGTGCCGGTATGGCGGCCGACCTTTTCGAAACTTACGCCATCACCGCGGTTGCGGCCATGCTTCTGGGCAATCTCATTTTTCCGCAGATTACCATCGCTACGGAATTTCCCCTCGTACTCGGCGCCATTTCGATCGTTGCGTGCATGATCGCAGTTTTCTTTGTCAGACTGGGCAAGAGCGAGTATATTATGGGTGCCCTTTACAAAGGGATGTTCGGTTCTGCCATCCTGGCGGGTATTGCCTTTTTCTTTGCCACCCGGCAGCTGATGGGCGGAATTCCTGAAATTTCAATGTTGTCGATTTATTATTCCACCCTGGTGGGTCTCGTGCTCACCGTTTTGCTAGTTGTCATCACGGAATACTACACCGGGATTTACGGACCGGTAAAATCAGTGGCCAATGCATCGACGACCGGACACGGCACCAATATTATTGCCGGACTCGGGGTCAGCATGCAGTCCACCGCTGCGCCGGTGCTGGCCATCTGCGCCGCCATCGGTGCTGCCCATTATTTTGCCGGACTTTACGGCATTGCCATGGCAGCCATGTCCATGCTCTCGATGACGGGGATGGTGATCGCCATCGATGCCTATGGTCCGATTACCGACAATGCCGGCGGCATAGCTGAAATGGCGAAAATGGATGAAAGCGTCCGCGCCGTAACCGATCCGCTGGATGCGGTCGGAAACACCACCAAGGCCGTCACCAAAGGTTATGCCATCGGTTCTGCCGGTCTGGCTGCCCTGGTGCTCTTTGCGGCCTACACCCAAGAATTTGCCATGCATGGCGGAGGCGCAGAGTTAAAGTTTGATCTTAGCAATGTCAAGGTGATCATCGGCCTGTTTATCGGCGGACTGCTACCCTTTCTGTTTGCATCGATGGCCATGAAGGCCGTGGGCAAAGCCGGCGCGGCCGTCGTGGATGAGGTCAGACGTCAGTTCCGTGAAATTCCCGGAATTATGGAAGGCACTGCCAAACCGGATTACGGACGATGCGTCGACATCGTTACCAAGTTCGCTTTAAAAGAAATGCTCCTTCCGGCTCTGCTGCCGGTTGTCACACCGGTGCTGGTCGGTTTTCTGCTGGGCAAAATTGCGCTGGGCGGCTTGCTGATCGGCAGTATTATTACCGGCGTCTTTGTTGCCATTTCCATGACCACCGGCGGAGCAGCATGGGACAACGCCAAAAAATATATCGAAGACGGCCACCTTGGCGGCAAAGGGAGCGATGCGCACAAGGCGGCGGTTACCGGCGATACCGTCGGCGATCCTTACAAGGATACAGCCGGCCCTGCCATTAATCCGATGATTAAAATCCTCAATGTTGTTGCATTGTTAATGGTACCGTTCTTGCTGTAAGCATAAAATTCAGGTAATAAACCGAAAAGGGTTGGCGCAAATCGGCGTCAATCCTTTTCTATTGATTGTTAACCAAAGGTATGTTATGAATTTATTTAAGGGCTTGGCCCCAATTGGCCTCCGGCCCGTTGGGCTTACGCCCCGGAGGGAATGCTGGAACGTTGGAATATTGGAAAGATGGGTTTTGACCTCCGGCTCGGAGAGGATACCGGGCTGTTGGGTTAATGGCAATAATCGTTTTGACGATAAAATTGAAAATGGATAATATCCTTTAAAAAACCATTATTCCATCATTCCACTATTCCATTATTCCATGATTGAGGCAAAAACTCAGGCATCAATAAGTCTCTTATATTTTCACTAGGTTATTGAAATTACGAGACGTTAATTAGCGGTTACCGGTGGTAAAATGACAGAAAAAAAGACCAAAGAAAGCAGAAAATCCCATAAAACCCAAAAACGTACATTTAAAGTGGGGGACCTTGCCGTCTATCCGGCCCATGGCGTCGGAGAGATCATAGCGATTGAGGACCGTGTCGTCAGCGGGGAAAAACACGATTTTTATATCATGAAGATCATTGAAAACGGCATGACCATCATGATTCCGACCAACAATGTCGAATCCGTCGGGCTGAGGGACGTTATTCAGAAGAAAGAGGTGCGCAAAGTATATGCGGTGATGCAATCCAAGAAAGAAGCGAACACCAACAATCAGACCTGGAATCGGCGTTATCGCGAGTATATGGATAAAATTAAAACCGGCTCGCTTTATGATGTCGCCGAAGTTTTCAGGGACCTTTTCCTGCTGAGACTGACAAAAGATCTATCGTTCGGTGAGCGCAAACTCTTTGACACCGCCCAGATTCTTTTAGTCAGAGAACTCTCGACGGCCAAAAAAACCGACGAAGAATCTATACTGACTGAGATCGAATCTCTTTTTGTTTCGGAAGAAGCCGAAAACTAACCTACCTTTCATTATTCATATCCATGCCTGCCAATGGTGCATTTAGCATTCAGGTAAAACCATCCGATGAAGGTAAACGGCTGGATGTGCTGGTGGCTTCATTCCTTTCAGATTGCACGCGAACATTTGCGGCCGGCCTGATTATCGATGAACATGTCCGGGTGGATGGCCATTCTAAAAAGCCCGGTTATCGGGTAAAATCCGGCCAAAAGATTTCAGGCGTCATTCCGCCGCCGGTTCCCGTCGAATTCAAGGCGGAACCGATTCCGATTGATATCCTGTATGAAGACCACCACATCGTTGTGGTTAACAAACAGCCGGGACTAGTCGTGCATCCGGCGCCGGGGCATTTTAGCGGAACGCTGGTCAATGGCCTGCTTTATCATTGCCCGAAGCTTGGCGGAATCGGCGGTGAACTGCGGCCGGGCATCGTGCATCGGTTAGATAAAGATACTTCGGGCACCCTGGTCGTTGCCAAACACGACGCCGCGCGCACGAATTTATCCCGGCAATTTAAATCCCGCAAAGTTAAAAAAGAATATCTGGCTCTGGTTCACGGTAATATGAAATCACCAACCGGAAGCATTAATCTGCCTATCGGCCGGCATCCGGTGGATCGCAAACGCATGTCCACCGTCAGTCCCAAGGGCCGGACAGCAGAAACGGAATGGAAGACCAGGGAGCAATTTCAAGGGTTTGCACTTCTGGAAGTTAATTTAAAGACCGGGCGAACCCACCAGATTCGGGTTCACTGCAGCGCCTTGCATCATCCCATTGTGGGGGATAAGGTTTATCGGCCTCGCAAACTGGAAAAAACAATTGCCAGCGACCATCAGCAATCCGATAAGATCTTGCAGGTATTAAAATCGGTTAACCGGCAGATGCTGCATGCCTGGCGGCTGAGTTTCCGCCATCCGAAAACCGGTAAAGTGGTATCATTTGAATCTCCGTTACCGGAGGATATGGCACAACTCATTAAAAAAATACGTAAGATTGGATAACAGGTTTCAGGTTTCAGCCCAGCCGCCGGTCAAAAAAACGACCGGTCTGATCGAAAAAGAAACTTTGTCGTTTCATACGAGCTACATGCTTTCAATATGTTATAGAAATTCCGAGACGTTTTAAATTATCTTTTTTTGACGATTTTTATTTTAAATAACCTGCTTATCTGGAAAGTCCAAGTTACCATTAGACAAACTCTCTGTGGGAGCGGCTTCCAGCCGCGAATTCAACTGTCGCGGCTGGAAGC
>CBDUUO010000046.1:0-12622 GCA_965370395.1 uncultured bacterium | reverse complement strand
AAGATTATTCTGTATGAACCCTCAACCCGGCGGGGGATGAAAATCCTTAAAACCTTTGAAAACTTAACGGTTCGGGGGATTGCCACCGACAAAAGCGGGGTTGCCTGGGTAAAAGTCAACCAGCTGGAGACATCCCTGGACGACCACGGAAACTTTCTCAAAGACATCCCCATCCAGCTGGGAACCAACACCATCCGGGTGGAAGCCGCCGATTCCCTAGGCAATCGTGCGCATATTTCAATTGATATTGAAGGTGAAAAGTATGCCCTGCCCCCATTGACCCGGGTCGAATCCACTTCTCAGATAAAAGCACTCTACGGCAAATCTTTTGCCATCGTCATCGGCATCAATCATTATGAAAAATGGCCGGGGCTGGAATTTGCGGCTGCCGACGCGAAAGCCATCAAGGACACCCTTCAAAAAACGGGATTTGATGATATTAATCTGATTTTGGATAAAGAGGCCACCCAGCGAAGGATCCTCACCGAACTCTTCCATAATCTTCCTAAAAAGGTCGGCCGCAATGATCGCGTTCTTTTTTACTTTGCCGGCCACGGTCAAACAGAAACTTTATCCGGCGGCGGGAAAAAAGGCTATATCATTCCGGTGGATGCCGAAACAGACAGTTACACCTCAACTGCTGTTTCCATGGAGCAGATTCGAAGTCTTTCCAGCCGGATTGCGGCCAAGCATATTCTTTATGTGATGGATTGCTGTTATTCCGGTCTGGGACTCAACCGCTCGGCCGGGGTTTGGCCGGGCATCAGCGATTATCTGCGCAAAGTATCTGCGATGCGGGTGGTTCAGATTATCACCGCCGGCGGCCAGGGCGAACAGGTCCAGGAAAGAGAAGGCCACGGATTGTTCACCTCCTATTTTTTAAAAGCCATTGAGGGAGCAGCCGATCTCGATAAGGACAACGTGGTCACGGGCACCGAACTGGGGGCCTATCTGCGGCCCACGGTCTCAAATGCCTCCCGGCAGGCTCAAACGCCCCTTTTCGGCCGACTGGAGGGCGAGGGCGAGTTTCTCTTCTTTGTCAAAAAAGAAAAATAAATCTTTGAAAGATATCAAGAAACCAGGTTAATATTTCTAAGCAATCTTTTCCAAGACTGCATCCGTGAGCTCTTTTAAATAAGGAGGATTTGGCTATGGGTTCGAAAGAATGGAAAATTCATAACGCTTCGGGAAGCAAGCGTGTCATCGTTACCAAAGAACTGCCCGGCGATCGCTGGCTCAACATTCTGACCGAAGCCGATTGTAAAATCGAAATCTGCACGTCACCCGATGTGTTAAGCAGCCAGGAGATTAAAGCCGCTTTCGGGGATCGGTGCGACGCGGCCATCGGCCAGTTAACCGAGCCCTGGGGTGACGATTTATTTGCAGCCCTTAAAGCCGCCGGCGGAACTGCCTACAGCAATTATGCGGTGGGCTTTAATAATGTGGATGTGGCTGCGGCCACCCGGCACGGCATTCCGGTGGGCAACACACCGGGGGTGTTGACCGATACCACCGCCCAGATGGCGGTGGCCCTGACCTTTGCGGCCGCCCGCCGGGTCGCTGAAGCCGAACGGTTTTTGCGAGACGGAAAGTACCACGGCTGGCTGCCCACCTTGTTTTTGGGCAATCTTTTATGGCGCCAGACACTGGGGATCATCGGCGCCGGCCGTATCGGGGCCGCTTACGCCCATATGATGGTTGAAGGCCACAAAATGAACCTGATCTATTACGACCCCCACCCAAATGAAGCTCTGGAAAATTATGTAGCCCGGTACAGCAAGTTTTTAGAATCCCAGGGCCAAGCGCCGGTGTCCTGCAACCGTGCCGAAACCATTGAGGAATTGCTGCAGGAAGCCGACTGTGTCAGCATCCATACGATCCTGGATGAATCCACCCATCACCTGATCAACTCCCGGCGCCTGGCGCTGATGAAAAATGACGCGATTTTAGTGAACACCAGCCGCGGTCCGGTGATTGATGAGGCCGCTCTGGTGGCTCACTGTCAAAAACATCCGGATTTTAAAGCCGGCCTGGATGTATTTGAAGATGAGCCCGAGATGAAACCGGGTCTGGTGGATCTGGACAACGTGGTGATTGTTCCGCATATCGCCTCGGCCACCAGCTGGACCCGCCAGGGTATGGCCACTTTGGCCGCCGGCAATGTGGCGGCCATTTTGCAGGGCTATCCGGCCTGGCAAAGGAGCGATATTGCGCCCTTTCTGGAAGGCGATGCGCCCCGGGCGGCCCCCAGCATTTTAAACGCAGAAGCTTTGGGGATTCCGACGTACGAAGATTAGAAAAGCTATTTTGAATCCGGGGAATGTTCCTGCTTATCAATACTCAAAAATTTAACACCAAAGCCGTCCGGGCTGGACCATACGACTTCGCCTTTGACTTTGGCCTTCTGGTTCTTTTTTAAAGGAATCTCAAATGTGAGAATCTGCCCGGCAGAGAAATTTTCAACGGCTTCAATAAAAACGCCGGCTGAACTGATATTCTTTAAAAACCCCTTGAAAATTCGGTCTTTAGCGGCGAAACGGATGGATTTGGCATAGGATTTGCGTTGATGTCTGCGGATATCGTCCCATTCCGTGGCATCGCCATTTTGCGATTTTACTTTACGGTAATCAATGCTGTGTTTGGCCCCGTAACCATAATAAAAAGCGGAAGTTTTCAATTTCTTGCGCCATACGATTTTAACGCGATAGCATTCGTAAGTATCTTTTGAGGATACAAAGGGCGAATTGTCAATCCCGACGAAAATTTCTTCTCCCGGCTGCAGCAGGTTATCGGCCTCGAAATATAATCCATTGGCACTGAAATTCATCATTTTGGCCCTGTGCATAAGGCCGGCCTTTAAATTTTCAATCATAACCGGGCATTGATGATCGATGCGCGCGTTATTTCTTTTTTCAGGATTGGTATCCATGCAGGTGTCTACGTTTTCAAAGATTCACGTAAATAATTTATTGAATCAGGAAATTAAAACTAGCGCTTATTCCACTTCCATTTTATGCAGATTTCTCGACAATATAAATCGGAAGATATTTTTTCCTCAATTTGTCCAGCTCGGCCCTGACAAGGGTGAACATCTTCGCAATGATGGCGTTCATTTCCTGCATGGCCTCAAGTTGCGCCACGATCTCAGGATAAAGATGTTTGCCTCTGACCCTTTTGAGTTTTTTTAGCATTTCCCCCGATATCATTTCAAACCCGGCAGGGGCGTTTAAAATGGCATCCAATAAGGCCTGGTTGCTGCCATCTAAAAGTGATTTTTCAAAATGAGACAGGATCTGGGATTCGGTCATGCCGCAAAGCCGATCACGAATCTCACGCTCTTTCAGGAATTTAAGGAGACGATTACCTGCCTTCCCGGGATCTTCTGATAATTTTGCTTCCAGTTTATTAATTAAATCCGAGGCGCTCCTTCTCGACTTCAATATTTCAAGTTTAGTGATGGCTTTTTCCAGGATCTGGCGTCGGGTAATGTTACGATCATTCTCGCTTAAATTAGCATCGCCCTGAATTCTTTGAAACTCGTTCATGGTAAAATTACGCATGAGCAAAATGTCATTATATACTTTTTCAACGGAAGCGGCCACATCTTCAGGAAGAATTTTCTGGGCCTTTGCCACCTGCATTCGAAGCTGAGGAATTAATTCGTCAAACATTTTTCTTTTAATTTTTACGGGTTAAAATAATTGAAAGCGGAACCGTTTTTTTTAAAAACTTTATTATATTATCGGCATCAGTTGTGAAAATATTAAATAATAATGTATATTGCAAGATTTGTGCAAAATCTGCAAATCCGCCCAAAAGTTATTTTAATAAAAATTACAGGCACTTATATAAAAATACCCGTCAAATTACCCGGCAATATGAAAAATATTTACCAATTTATTGAAGTATACTTCACAATTTAAAGTGTCTCTCATTTATTGAAAAAGGTTCGAAATATTTGACTTAAAACCCTAAATTTCCTATACCCTATCTAACCCACCAAAATTCAGATTCGCTTTTATAATGAATTCTATCACAAAATCATACATCAAGACCCATTCGAAAAGGCCGACCTCCAAAGACAGCGGTGTAAAAGATAATCCGGATCCCCGGAAATATCCACGCAAGCCCTATTCAAAATCCGTGATTTTCAACTGTCGTGATCAAACATACGAAGGTTCGATTAAAAATATCAGCCGCAGCGGTGTTTTTATTGAAACCACAGATCAATTTTTCTTCGGTCAGTCAATCGAGCTGGTCATCTCGAACACCCGAATCGATCGAGGTAAACGCATACGGGGCTGGATTGTACATTTGAGTAAAACCGGAATGGGGGTTACATTTAAAAGAATATTTGAAAGAAGGTCGGGCAGCGAACGCAGAAATGAAATAGACCGCAGAACCGGTGCAGATCGCCGGAAAAGCCATAAGCGAAAAACCCGTCGCAAAAAAATGGCGGCACTCGGGGCCCGATAATGAATTACCACACTTAACGCTTTTCGCATGAGTAAAAAACGCGACGCCAATGATTTTATGCAAATCAGCATGAATATGCTGTTCGAAGACAGCTGCTCAGTTTAAGATTTCATGGGCTATAAGACGCTTCCTTTCATCTGCTGCTTTTAGGAGAATTGGCTTTCTTTGCTTTGAGGTGTAACAAGTAGGTATCTTTAGAGTAACTGATGTGACGTCTCGCGAGGTCATCCAGCAGCTTAAAGTCCTTGTTATCTATCGCTCCGATGAACAGTTTATGTTCTTTCTGAATTCGCCTGATGACATCTGGAGAAGCCCAGGCATGGTAGCGCAGAATATGACTTTGGGCTTTGAGCTGGTTGATGATTTGGATGAGTGCTGGATTTTGGGAAAGCTCATAAATGTAGTTGTGGAAATCTTCATTGGCTGAGATCATTACTCCGAGATCTCCATTTTTTACGCTTTCTTCAAACTTTCTCGCCATTCGCTTTAAATATTTAATATCAGACTTTTGGGCATTTTTAGCCGCTTTGCGGGTTGCCAGGGAATCCAATTCGACACGGACTTCAAAAATGTTTTCAATTTCATGTTCATCCACATCGCAGACCATGGCCCCTTTATAAGGGATTACCTCGATCAAACCTTTGGTCTCGAGAATTTTAAATGCATCCCGCACCCAAAAGCGACTGACTTCCAGCTCTTTAGCCAGATTGAGTTCAACGAGTCGCTCACGCGGTTGGAAACCACCGGTTAAAATCATGTTTTCCAGGCGTTCGATTAGTTTTTGGAAATCCTCTTTTAAGTCTTTTTTCGGATGAGTCATCGGTATCTCTACTTAATTCGATTGGCAATTAAACCCAATCCCCTTGGGTCACCATGTCTTTCAGGGCAGACATACACAGTTCCGGGCTCGCCAGAATCGGTAAATCAAAGGAACCTTGAGTTTTCTCAACCATATGGGCCATGGAGGCTTGCGCCAAAACGATCACATCGCACTGCTCTGATAATTTGTCAATTGCCCCTTTGACAATCCTGTCATGTTCGCCGACATTTCCCTTAAGCCTAGCTTGAAATGCTTCTGTCTCCAAAGTGCTAACAATCTCTACCGACTTACCCTTTTCGGCAGCACGGGAATGAATGAGATCGATACTTGGCTTCAAAGTTGTTTTAGCGGTGGTGATGACACCAATTTTCTCACCGAGCTCAATGGCTTTATCCGCCAAGGGGTCATCAATTTTCATGATAGGAATATCGATCAGATTGCGGACGGTATCGACTGCCGGTGAAG
Source organism: uncultured bacterium (assembly GCA_965370395.1). Lineage (GTDB taxonomy): Bacteria > Desulfobacterota > Desulfobacteria > Desulfobacterales > JAHEIW01 > JAHEIW01. Next base: position 6,861 of record CBDUUO010000046.1, on the reverse strand, counting down.
TGGAGGAACAGGTGAACAAAATCAGATCGGCGCCGCTTTCCATCAACAAACTTGCCTGAATCGCAACTCTGCGAACAATCGCTGGTGTCAATCCATCGTTTTCCATTAGTTGTTTAAGAATGCCCTCATCCACGATATGAAAACTTTTAACATCCGGAATCGTTTCCAGAAATAAATTCCGGAACATATCAGCGAGAAACCCAACCGTGTGCAAAAGCCCGATTTGTCGTACCATCACCATCCTCCTGCTGAAAGCAAGCCGGGTGTTTCAGTCCGGCTTGCAGCTTTTATACTCGAGGTGTTTTGCGTAAAAGTTGACCATAACCTTCTACCGCATCGTTAATCCCCAACAGCTTCATCAGATGCCAGGCCGTTGCCTGATTGGAGGCAACGACCGGCTTTCCGGAATCTTTCTCAATTTCTTCAATGACATCACTGCAACGGAAATTCGTACAGGTAATAAAGATGCCATCTGCTTCCGGCACCACAGCTTCCATAGCGCTCTGATAAGCCTGTGAAGGTTTGGTGGCCCCCATTTCATAGAGGTCTTCAATACCCAGACCAACGACCCGAAGAACTTGAAAACCCGAATCTTCATAGAAAATACGAAATCGCTCATTGATTTCTTCGATATACGGCCCGGCAATCACAATTTTTTTGAATCCCAGAAAGCGCATTGCTTCTTCTGCTGCAGTTGCTGTCGTGGTACAGGGGATGCCTTTACTCTGAGATTCCATCGAAGGAATCGCATTGGCACAGGCGAAGTCCGCCGTTGCATTTTCCATCATCTCAATCTCTTTTTTATCCCAGCCGGGGCCACCGACAAGCGACCCGGCGGTACAGGCAAACGCAATAGCGGACCGATTCCCCAGAATCTGGGATGATAGTCCTTCGGCTAAAAGGCCGGCAGCATTTCCCAGCGGCTCACTCAGTTTGGAACATTCTTCCACATTCACCACCGGGTTCATGTGAATTCTTGTTTCTCGAACTTGAACGTAGTCAGGTATCATCCGGCAGATCTCCGGTGTTGGGTTCAAATTGGGCCCAACGACAACCAGTCCGATTTTTGCCCTGTAGCCATAGGGCACGTCATAAACCTCTTTTTGCTTTAACATGGCAATGCGCTCCTTTCTTGTCCTCTTTTATTTAATATCCGAATAGATTTGGCAGCCAGGTTGTAATGCCGGGCCAGAATGCAACCAGCATGATCACCGCGAAAACCAGGAATAAAAATGGCCAAATTTCGCGGGTGGCTTCTTCAATGCTACAATCAGCAATGGGACAAACGATAAATAGACCCAGCGCTACCGGTGGGGTAATTAGTGCGACCTGAACCGTCATTACCACCAGAAGCCCAAAATGATGCGGCTCAATACCAAATGCCACCGCTATCGGACCAAAAACCGGTATGAGCATAATCATGGTCGCAACCGCTTCTAAGACAAACCCCAGAATCAACAAAAATGTTATCGTCAGTACCAAAAAGATATGCGGCGAGGCGGTTAGATGCAGAAATGATTGGGCCACCATCTGCGGAACCTGGTGGGTGATCAAAATCCAGGAAATAACTTTAGCCGTGGCCAGAAGCATGAAAACCACCGCGCTGGTCCGACAGGATGAAAGAAAACAATCAAAAATGTCCTTTAGCCGGATTTGACGCGTCACGATAATACCGAGAACGAGAGCGTATGCCACAGCTACGGCACCGGCTTCGGTCGGTGTAAATATGCCGCCAAGAATTCCGCCCAGTATAATGATGGGTACCATTAGACCCGGAATGGCAGCGAATGCTCTCCGAAACACATTCCGAATACTAAATCCGGCGCTGCTGATCGGAAAATCCTGACGAAATGACATGAAATATACCAAAGCCATCATACCAAATCCGATCAAGCAGCCCGGAATGGCGCCCAGCAGAAAAAGCTTGGCTACTGAGATGCCGCCACCATAAACATAAGCGTATATCAGCATCGCCACGCTGGGTGGTATGATCGGTCCCATAATCGAAGAGGCTGCGGTTACAACCGCCGAAAACGTTCGGGTATACCCCTGTTTGATCATACTCGGGACCAGCATTGATCCCACAGCGGCGGTATCCGCCACGGCCACGCCGGTTACGCCTGCGAAAAACATACTGGCTAAAATATTGACATATGCCAGGCCGCCCTTCCAGTGACCCACAAGGCTGTTAGCCAAATCGACCAGTTTGGGCAGGACTCCGCATCGACTCATCAAGTCGCCTGCCATGATAAAAAATGGAATGGCCATCAGCGGGAATGAATCAATGCCCCCAAACATCAAAGTCGGTAAAATGCTGAACGGCATATTCTCGGTTACGATGATAAAGGATACGGCCGCTAACCCAAGACAAAATGCAACCGGAACGCCAAGAAGTATCGTGACAACAAATACAACCGCCAGGATTAGCATACCGATTTTTCTCCTTCATCCGTCGGTGCAGCAGAATTTTTCTCCTTCAATATATCCTTAAAAGTGGGTAAAAGGAAAATGATCATCAAGATCGAACCCACCGGGATGGCCAGATAAAAATAAAAAATGGAAATGTTAATCGTAATGCACATCTGGTACAGTTGCCGGGGCAGGATTTTTATGCCTTCAATGGCCACGAACATCAAAAAGACAAGCGTTAAAATGTGAGCCGAAAGGCGAAGCCATTTTTGATTCCGCTGGTTAAAACGTTTGATTAAAAAATTAATACGGATATGGGAGCCGTCGCGAACGGCCAGCGCACTGGCGAGGAATACAATCCACACCATTAAATAGCGCGAAAGCTCTTCGGTGAAAATCAGAGACTGTTTAAAGCCGTAACGCAGTACAACTTCGGTTGTGACGATAGTCACGAGGGTTGTTGCACCCAGAATAATAAGGCCTTCAACTGCGCGTGAGAGCAAACGGTAAAACATATCTCGCCTCTTTCGGTCGCAAGCAAAAGTGGAGGATCGGAGCGGAAAACCGCCCCGATCCTTTCAGCAGAATCCGGGCTATTTGTTAAAGAAAACTACAGCATCAACCACCTCTTTGCCCTCGGGGCCGAAACCCTTTACAGCTGCCGGGTAAACTTTTTGAGCGATTTTGCGAAACTCCGCCTTGGTGGCATCCGAGACGTTATTAATTTTCATACCATCCTTCCGCAGTTTGTTCATGACCTCTTCATTATCCTTTGCATTGATCTCGCGTTGCCACAGGGTCGCCTTTTGGGCCGCCATTTTGACCGCCAGTTGCAGGTCTTTCGGTAGCTTGTTCAGGCTGACTTTGCTCATAAGGACATTGCCCGGTTCGTTGACATGAGATGTTAAAGAGTAATACTTCTGAACTTCATAGAGCTTTCCTAAATAGACCATTCCGGGCGGGTTTTCCTGGGCATCCACAACACCTTGCTGAAGTGCCTGATAAAGCTCGGTCCATCCCATTGGCGTCGGTGCTGCACCAAGAGCCTTAAAAAAATCCACATGCACTTTGGCGGGCAAACAACGAATTTTAAGACCTTTCATATCGGCTACATTCTGGATGGGGCGCTCGTTGTTGCTCACATGTCGAAAACCGTTATCCCACCATCCGACGACTTCAAATCCTTTGGCAGACAGCTTTTCACCGAGATACTGACCGAAGGGTCCGTCCAGCGCCTGGAACATGGTATCCGTATCTTTCCAGAGATAAGGCAATATGGTGATCCCCATCTCAGGGACATGGCCGGTCACATGACCGGTACCGGAAAGGACGAAGTCAACGGTTCCGACTTTAGTCATCTCCAACACCTCACGAATTTTTCCTAGAGATCCGGCATGGTAGACCTGAATTTCAACCCGCCCGTCGGTTACTTCATTCACCAGCTGGCTAAACTTCTCAGCCCCCCGGCCCCAGGAATGATCCTTTGGAACCGGGTTAGCGAATTTTAAGGTATACTCGGCGGCCTGTACATTGAACGCCACCAAAAACGCTAAACACACCGTCAAAACACTCAATTTGGTTTTCATAATCAATTTCCTCCTTTTTTGTTACAGCTCATTTTCGGTCTTTTGGCGGTCGACCTCGGCGATATTGGACAACCGCCTCAAAGACAACTTAAATTCACTGAAAGTTCACGGCCTTTGATAAAAACCGCGCTGTAAATCCAGTGTATAGATGATTTCATTTTGCGGCCGCGGAAAAACGTTCCCGTAAATTTCCCAGGAAAACTCTCCCAAATATTCAAGGCCTTCGTCGCGCAACCTAAATGCTCGATCGTGTCCCGGAATAATCACCTCCCCTCTTTGCTTAATAACGTTGATGCTCTTACGGCTAAGATCATCATCTATGCTCTGTGATGTTGCCGCACCGATTACAACTTCCCAGCCATTTTTGACGACATCTCCGCACACGGCAACAGACGGGGTGCCGGTATAAAACAGACTCAAACAACCGGGAGTATGTCCGGGCAGACGGACAATCTCCAACTCCTTTCCGATGATAAGCGCATCCTCGACTGTGTGAACCTTTCGCCCGTCCAGCAGCGCCGGCCAAAAATCCGGAATGGCGTCATCTTGCACCAAACCGGCGTCAACCTCTTCGGCATAGCGAATTTCGGCTTCGCATAGAATAACCTCGGCATTTTGAAAAAGCGGAAGATTCAACACATGGTCAAAATGCAGGTGCGAGAGAATCACATGCCGGATGTCGTCGGGTTCGATGCCACGCCTCGCCAATGCTTCCCGCAGAAGCGCTCGATCGTTGTAATGCCCTGTATCAAACAGGGCCCAGCCGCCGTCCAGGGGAAACAGGACGCTGGAGCAGTAGCCGAACCATCCGCGATTGCTGCGGCAGGGAACCCCCACAAGAATCGTTTCAAATATGCCGATATCACTGGAATCGAGCCGGTCACCTTCGGTTTTCATGTTTTCATCCGCTCGCGTCATGGCCGTCATTCATTTTCATAAGCAGAACAGGCATTAATCGTCTTCATCGATCCCAGCCAGCCGTTTAGCCGCCTTCTTTTTGGCTTCCACATCCGTTTCGCGCAGGATCGTCACCCGATGGGCCTCGGGGGAGCCGCCGCCGTGAATGTCAGAAATGGTATCGGCACTTTCCATGGCCATTTTTTCAACAAACCGGAACATCTTGAACCGGTTTTCCACCGGCACTTCTTTTTTGCCCTTTAAATATTTTTTTAGAAGGGGGCCCACTTCGGGGTTAGCAAGATCTTTGTCCGAGGGCAAATCGGTAACGTATCCTCCGCAAATATCCACCATCAATCGGATCGCCTCGGCCATTTCTTTACCCTCGTGGATCTTGGAGGCATTGGCCAGCACGGTGTCAATGAAATACGTTCCTGAAGGCTGTTTTTTACCTTCATAAGATGCGGCCAGACTGCATCCATACAGCGTTTCCGCACGGAGAATCATGTCAATGACCTTTTGCTTGAGATGGCCTGCTTTGCTGGTTCCGCTGTAATCCATCATTGTTAAAGCAGCTCCGGTCATGCAGTCGATCTTACCGGACTTGCATCCGCCGTGGCTCTGGCGGTGATAGGAAGAGAATTTAACGACCATGTCGACAGCAAATTCTGCCTCACCGCACATGAAAACCCTTTCCCAGGGGACAAATACATTATCAAATATAACCGTGGGGCAGTATTTCGAGTAACGGATGTTGCCGATGTCACAGCCATCGAGCTCCCGGTTGTCCAGACTGGAGCGGCCGACCACATGGATCAGGCCCGGGGTGTCGTTTGGAATGGCAAACGCCACCGCATAATCTTTATCTCCTTTTTTCAGGGCGCGTGTCGGCAGAACGATTATCTCATGCGACGAAAGCGATCCGGTCTGATGTGCTTTGGCGCCCCGGACAACGATGCCGTCATCCCGGCGCTCGACAACGTGCAAGTACATGTCTTTATCTTCCTGCTCGTGGGGGCCCAGGGATCGGTCGCCTTTGACGTCGGTCACACCGGCGTTACAGGTCAAATCATTTTTCTGAACATGTTTCAAAAAACGGGTAAACCGTTCAAGATAATTTGTATTGTGCTTCTGATCGATGTCATAGGTGACGATGGAAAGCGCAGACAGACAGTCCAGGCCGGTGCAACGCTGATGGCAGGTGCCCACCCAGTTGCCGAGTGTTCGATTGATTTTGACCCGGGCCACCAGATCCTCGATTGAACCCGGTGGCAGAGTGAAGCGGCTTACCGTTTCGTCGATCAGCGGGCTGTGGGTCAGCATGAGGTCACGATATTCATCCATCTGAGCCAGTTCATAGGTTGCACCCGTCGCTTCGATTCCGGGTCGCAGTCTGGGATTATCGACGATATTGGTTATTTTCTCACCGGCCATGTAAGCGGTCGGTTTCATTTGCCTTAATGATTCAATGTATTCTTCTTTGGTTTTTACTCCCATTTTGGATATCTCCTAGATATTTTGAATTACTAGTATCATCTCCCATAAAAATGTTACAAAAGTCGCAATGACTATGGTTTCAGGTTTCAAGGTTCAGAGGTTCCGGGTTCAAGGGTTCTGGCTGCCGGTCCGTGAGTTTAGTCGATTCGTTAATGGGTCGAATGGTCAAATAGTTTAAAATGGATTGAATCCTCTGACCAATTGACTATTCAACTAATCAACTATTTAACCATATCCTCTGTCTTCCGTAATTTAACCTCTGAACGTTGAACCTTTGAACCGGGAGGCTGACACCTGACACCCGACACCTGACACCTAAAATAAAGCCGAATGGATTTTATGCCGTCATGACCCTTTCAGCTCCGAGATTAAATGCTTCCAGATTGATCTGCTCCTTGCCTTTGGGAACCGATGCGGCAATCGCCTGCTCCAGGGCTTGCCGGCCTACAACCCCGGTAATCTTACAAAGGGC